>NZ_JBEZUZ010000087.1:0-35397 GCF_040636735.1 Streptomyces sp. NPDC035033
CCTCCCCCGCCCACACCTGTCGGGGGGGGCGCGCCCCACACCCCACCCACCCCCGCCCCCCCGCCGACAGCGGGCCCCTACAGGCCGTAGCGCTCGCGCGCCTCCTTCACCGCGGTGGCCGGGACCTCGCCGCGGCGGGCGAGCTGGGCCAGGGCGGCGGCCACGATCGACTGGGCGTCGACGCCGAAGTGGCGGCGGGCCGCGGCGCGGGTGTCCGAGAGGCCGAAGCCGTCGGCGCCCAGCGACGAGTAGTCCTGCTCGACCCACTGCGCGATCTGGTCCGGGACCTGGCGCATGTAGTCGGAGACCGCCAGGACCGGCGACTCGACGCCCGCGAGCGCCTGGCGCAGGTACGGGACCCGCTCCTCGCCGCGCAGCAGGGCGGCGTCCGCCTCCAGCGCGTCGCGGCGCAGCTCGGTCCAGGAGGTGGCGGACCACACGTCGGCGCCCACGCCCCACTCCTCGGCGAGCAGCTTCTGCGCCTCCAGCGCCCAGTGGATCGCGGTGCCCGAGCCGAGCAGCTGGATCCGGGGGGCGTTGGCGGGCAGCGTCAGGCCGGCCGACTCCGCCGTGTTGAAGCGGTACAGGCCCTTGACGATGCCCTCGTCGACGCCCGCGTGGGCCGGCTTGGCCGGCTGCGGCATCGGCTCGTTGTAGACCGTCAGGTAGTAGAAGACGTCCTGGTCCTCGCCCGGGGCGGCCTCGCCGTACATCCGGCGCAGACCCTCCTTGACGATGGCCGCGACCTCGTAGGCGAAGGCCGGGTCGTAGGTCAGGGCGGCCGGGTTGGTGGCCGCGATGACGGGGGAGTGGCCGTCGGCGTGCTGGAGGCCCTCACCGGTCAGGGTGGTGCGGCCGGCGGTGGCGCCGACGAGGAAGCCGCGGCCGAGCTGGTCGCCGAGCTGCCACATCTGGTCGGCGGTCCGCTGCCAGCCGAACATCGAGTAGAAGATGTAGAACGGGATCATCGTCTCGCCGTGCGTGGCGTACGAGGTAGACGCGGCGATGAAGTCGGCCATCGAGCCGGCCTCGGTGATGCCCTCGTTCAGGATCTGGCCGTTGACGGCCTCCTTGTAGTACATCAGCTGGTCGCGGTCGACCGGCTCGTACGTCTGGCCCTTCGGCGAGTAGATGCCGAGCGAGGGGAAGAGGGACTCCATGCCGAAGGTGCGGGCCTCGTCCGGGACGATCGGGACCCAGCGCTTGCCGGTCTCCTTGTCGCGGACCAGGTCCTTCACCAGGCGGACGAAGGCCATCGTGGTGGCGACCGACTGCGAGCCGGAGCCCTTGTCGAAGGCGGCGAACGCCTTCTCGGCCGGCGCCGGGAGCGGCGCGACCGGGTGGACGCGGCGGGCCGGGGCGGGGCCGCCGAGGGCCGCGCGGCGCTCCTGGAGGTAGCGGACCTCGGGGGAGTCGGCGCCCGGGTGGCCGTAGGGCACCACGCCGTCGACGAACTGGGCGTCCGAGATGGGGAGTTCGAGAAGGTCACGCATGTTCTTGAACTCGTCCGTCGTCAGCTTCTTCATCTGGTGGTTCGCGTTCTTCGACGCGAAGCCCTCACCGAGGGTGAAGCCCTTGACGGTCTGCGCCAGGATCACGGTCGGCGCGCCCTTGAACTCCAGGGCGGCCTTGTACGCGGCGTACACCTTGCGCGGCTCGTGGCCACCGCGCGAGAGGTGGAAGCACTCCAGGATCTTGTCGTCCGAGAGCAGCTTCGCCATCTCGACGAGCGCCGGGTCCTTGCCGAAGAAGTCCTGGCGGATGTAGGCGGCGTCGCGGGTCTGGTACGTCTGGACCTGCGCGTCCGGCACCTCGCGGAGGCGGCGGACCAGGGCGCCGGTGGTGTCGAGCGCGAACAGCTCGTCCCAGGCGTTGCCCCAGAGGGTCTTCACGACGTTCCAGCCGGCGCCGCGGAACTGGGCCTCCAGCTCCTGCACGATCTTGAAGTTGGCGCGGACCGGGCCGTCGAGGCGCTGCAGGTTGCAGTTGATGACGAAGGTCAGGTTGTCCAGACCCTCGCGGGCCGCCAGCGCGAGGGCGGCGGTCGACTCGGGCTCGTCCATCTCGCCGTCGCCGAGGAAGGCCCAGACGTGCGAGGAGGAGACGTCCTTGATGCCGCGGTTGGTCAGGTAGCGGTTGAAGCGCGCCTGGTAGATCGCGGAGAGCGGGCCGAGGCCCATGGAGACGGTGGGGAACTCCCACAGCCAGGGCAGGCGGCGCGGGTGCGGGTAGGAGGGCAGGCCGTTGCCGCCGGACTCCTGCCGGAAGTTGTCGAGGTGCGACTCGTCCAGGCGGCCGTCGAGGAAGGCGCGGGCGTAGATGCCGGGGGAGGCGTGGCCCTGGATGTAGAGCTGGTCGCCGGAGCCGGCGGCCTCGCCGGACTCCTTGCCCTTGAAGAAGTGGTTGAAGCCGGTCTCGTAGAGCCAGGCCGCGGAGGCGAAGGTGGCGATGTGGCCGCCGACGCCGTGCTTGGAGCCGCGGGTGACCATCGCGGCCGCGTTCCAGCGGTTCCACGCGGTGATCTTCCGCTCCATCTCCTCGTCGCCGTCGATGACGGGCTCGGCGGAGGTGGGGATGGTGTTGAGGTAGTCCGTCTCCAGCAGCTTGGGCAGGGCCAGGCCCGCGCCCTCGGCGTGCTGGAGGGTGCGGCGCATCAGGTAGGCGGCCCGGTGAGGGCCGGCGGCCTTGGTGACGGCGTCCAGGGAGGCCGCCCACTCGGCGGTCTCCTCGGTGTCACGGTCCGGGAGCTGGTCGAGCTCGCTCGGAATCTTGCCTACGGGATCGGTCATGATCGCCGCCTTCCGGACAGATGGGGGTGGAGATAAAAACGGTTGCCTTGTCTGGCAGGACAGGGCGGCGGGCCGGGTGACGGCCCGCCGACGACTGTAAACCGCCGATCGATGATCGATCAAAGGGTTGAAGCCGGAAACCTCTTCAGATCGAGAAAGTCGGCACAGGGTGCCGCGAAAGGGGGCACCCGGTGCCGACTTTTCGAACGGCCGGGAAACGCCGGGAGCCCCGCCGAAGCGAGGCTCTGACCTGCGGAAACCTGTGCGCGCCGGTCAGGCGCGGGGGGCGCAGCCCAGCACGTGGGCCTTCACGAGGGCCCCGATGTTCGGATCGCCCCGGCGGAAGGCCTCCACCAGCTCCTGGTGCTCCTCCGCGTACGACTTCTGCACCGTGCCCAGCCAGCGGATCGACAGGGCGGTGAAGACCTCGATGCCCAGCCCCTCCCAGGTGTGCAGCAGCACGCTGTTGCCGGCCGCCTTCACCAGCTCGCGGTGAAAGGCCACCGTGTGCCGCACCTGCGCCGTGCCGTCGGAGCTCGCGTCCGCCTCGTACAGCGCCGCCACGTGCGGCTCCAGCGTCGAGCAGTCGGCGGAGAGCCGGGGCGCGGCCAGCTCGGCCGCGATCTGCTCCAGGCCGGCCCGGACCGGGTAGCTCTCCTCCAGGTCGGCGGCGGTGAGGTTGCGGACCCGGACGCCCTTGTTCGGCGCCGACTCGATCAGCCGCAGCGACTCCAGCTCCCGCAGCGCCTCGCGGACCGGGGTCTGGGAGACCTCCAGCTCGGTCGCGATCCGGCGCTCCACGATCCGCTCGCCCGGCTTCCAGCGGCCGCTGACGATCCCCTCCACGATGTGCTCGCGGATCTGCTCGCGCAGCGAGTGGACGACGGGGACGGTCATGGAGCGGCTCCTCCGGGAGTTTCGTGACCCTTAGACAATACGGCGGTGTCCCCGCCCGGACACACATCCGGACGGGGACACCGCTGGTGAGGCTCGTTACGTTGCCTCGCGGGCGCACAGCGCCCTCGGGAGCCTTACAGGCCGAGGTCCACCTCGAACTCGCCGGCCTCCAGGATCGCCTTGACGGCCGTCAGGTAGCGGGCGGCGTCGGCGCCGTCCACCAGACGGTGGTCGTAGGAGAGCGACAGGTAGGTCATGTCGCGGATGCCGATGACCGTGCCCTCCTCCGTCTCGACGACGGCCGGACGCTTCACCGTGGCACCGATGCCCAGGATGGCGACCTGGTTCGGCGGCACGATGACGGTGTCGAAGAGGGCACCGCGCGAACCGGTGTTGGAGATGGTGAAGGTCGCGCCCGAGAGCTCGTCCGGAGTGATCTTCGAGGCGCGCACCTTGCCCGCCAGGTCCGCCGTGGCCTTGGAGATGCCGGCGATGTTGAGGTCGCCCGCGCCCTTGATGACCGGGGTCATCAGGCCCTTCTCGGAGTCCACCGCGATACCGATGTTCTCGGTGTCGAAGTAGGTGATCGTGCCCTCGTCCTCGTTGATCCGGGCGTTGATGACCGGGTGGGCCTTCAGCGCCTGGGCCGCCGCCTTCACGAAGAACGGCATCGGGGAGAGCTTGACGCCCTCGCGGGCGGCGAACGCGTCCTTGGCGCGGGCGCGCAGCTTCATCAGCTTGGTGATGTCGACCTCGACGACCGTGGTCAGCTGGGCCTGGCCGTGCAGCGCCTTCATCATGTTGTCGCCGATGACCTTGCGCATGCGGGTCATCTTGACGGTCTGACCGCGCAGCGGGGAGACCTCCAGGGCCGGAGCGGCCTTCGGCGCGGCGGCCGGGGCGGCAGCGGCGGGGGCCGGGGCGGCCTTCTTGGCCTCGGCGGCCGCGAGGACGTCCTGCTTGCGGATGCGGCCGCCGACGCCGGAGCCCTTGACGGTCGCCAGGTCGACACCGTTCTCGGTGGCGAGCTTGCGGACCAGCGGGGTCACGTAGGCGCCGTCCTCGGCCGGAGCCGGGGCGGCGGCCGGGGTCGCCGGGACCGGGGTGACCACGGCCGGGGCGATCGACGGGGCGGGCGCGGCCGGGGCGGCCGGAGCCTGCGCCGGGGCGGCGGCGGGGGCGGCGGGCGCGGCCGGGGCGGCCGGCGCGGGAACCGGAGCCGGAGCCGGGGCGGCCGGGGCCGGAGCGGCCGCGGGGGCGGCCGGGGCCTCGGCGGCGGGGGCGGCCGGAGCGGCACCCGCGGCACCGATGACGGCGAGCTTGGCGCCGACCTCGGCGGTCTCGTCCTCGCCGACGACGATCTCCAGGAGCACGCCGGAGGCGGGCGCCGGGATCTCGGTGTCGACCTTGTCCGTCGACACCTCCAGCAGCGGCTCGTCGGCCTCGACGGTCTCGCCGACCGACTTCAGCCAGCGGGTGACGGTGCCCTCGGTGACGGACTCGCCCAGCGCGGGCAGGACCACGTCCGTGCCCTCGGCGGAACCGCCGCCGGCGGCGGCCTCGGCGGTCGGGGCCGGGGCCGGCTCCTGGACCTCGGTGGACGGCGCGGCCTGCGGGGCCGGCGCGGCCGGGGCCTCGGCGGCTGGAGCCGGGGCGGCCTCGGCGGCGGGCGCCGGGGCGGCGGCCGGGGCACCGGAGCCGTCGTCGATGATGGCGAGCTCCGCGCCGACCTCGACGGTCTCGTCCTCGGCCACCTTGATGGAGGCGAGGATGCCGGAGGCGGGGGCGGGGATCTCGGTGTCGACCTTGTCGGTCGAGACCTCGAGCAGCGGCTCGTCGGCCTCGACGCGCTCGCCCTCGGCCTTGAGCCAGCGGGTGACGGTGCCCTCGGTGACGCTCTCGCCGAGCGCCGGCAGGGTTACGGAAACCGACATGGTTTCAGTTGCTCCTAACGAATTGCGGAAGTTGGTCGTCGCGCCCTGTGATGACGTGAGCGTCAGTCGTGGGAGTGCAGAGGCTTGCCGGCCAGGGCCAGGTGGGCCTCGCCGAGCGCCTCGTTCTGCGTCGGGTGGGCGTGGATGAGCTGCGCGACCTCGGCCGGCAGCGCCTCCCAGTTGTAGATCAGCTGCGCTTCGCCGACCTGCTCGCCCATGCGGTCACCGACCATGTGGACGCCGACCACGGCACCGTCCTTGACCTGGACGAGCTTGATCTCGCCCGCGGTCTTCAGGATCTTGCTCTTGCCGTTGCCCGCGAGGTTGTACTTGAGGGCGACGACCTTGTCCGCGCCGTAGATCTCCTTGGCCTTGGCCTCGGTGATGCCGACGGAGGCGACCTCGGGGTGGCAGTACGTCACCCGCGGCACGCCGTCGTAGTCGATCGGGACGGGCTTCAGACCGGCGAGGCGCTCCGCCACGAGGATGCCCTCGGCGAAGCCGACGTGCGCGAGCTGGAGGGTCGGGACCAGGTCGCCGACGGCGGAGATCGTGGGCACGTTGGTCCGCATGTACTCGTCGACCAGGACGTAGCCGCGGTCCATCGCGACACCCTGCTCCTCGTAGCCGAGGCCGGCCGAGACCGGGCCGCGGCCGATGGCGACGAGCAACACCTCGGCCTCGAAGGTCTTGCCGTCGGCGAGGGTGACCTTCACGCCGTTCTCGGTGTACTCGGCGCTCTGGAAGAAGGTGCCGAGGTTGAACTTGATGCCCCGCTTGCGGAAGGCGCGCTCCAGCAGCTTCGAGCTGTTCTCGTCCTCGACCGGCACGAGGTGCTTCATGCCCTCGATGACCGTCACGTCGGTGCCGAAGGACTTCCACGCGGAGGCGAACTCGACGCCGATCACACCGCCGCCGAGGATGATGGCGGACTCCGGCACACGGTCCAGGGTGAGGGCGTGGTCCGAGGTGATGATGCGGTTGCCGTCGATCTCCAGGCCGGGCAGGGACTTCGGCACGGAACCGGTGGCCAGCAGGACGTGGCGGCCCTCGACCCGGCGGCCGTCGACGTCGACGGAGGTCGGGGAGGACAGGCGGCCGGTGCCCTCGATGTAGGTCACCTTGCGGGAGGCGACGAGACCCTGGAGACCCTTGTAGAGGCCCGAGATCACGTCGTCCTTGTACTTGTGCACGGCCTTGATGTCGATGCCCTCGAAGGAGGCCCTGACACCGAACTGCTCCGCCTCGCGCGCCTGGTCGGCGACCTCGCCGGCGTGGAGCAGGGCCTTCGTCGGGATGCAGCCGTTGTGCAGGCAGGTGCCGCCGAGCTTGTTCTTCTCGATCAGTGCGACGTCCAGGCCCAGCTGCGCTCCGCGCAGCGCCGCGGCGTAACCGCCGCTACCGCCGCCGAGAATCACTAGGTCGAAAACGGTGCTGGCGTCGTTCGCCACGTCACGTCCTCCATGCATGTGCGCTCGTCGCCGGTCTTCGGTGACCGGGCGGCGGCTGGTGTCCGGCCGCATTATGTCGGCCCTGTGGTGGGGGCCCTGTCCTGCCGAGAACCCATCTTCGCACTTGTTGACGGATGGCGGGACGCGGGGCCGGTGGATGAGACCGGCCGATCCTCCGCACGGGCGCCCGGCGGGACGTGTGAACCTACGGATTTCGTCGTCGGCGAACAGGGGCGGACGACACGGAGAAGGGCCCCGGACGGGAAGTCCGGGGCCCTCTCACCGGCGTGCTCAGAGCTCGCCGGCCGCCGTCAGCTCGGCGAGGCGGACCAGGGTGCGGACCGAGGAGCCGGTGCCGCCCTTGGGGGTGTAGCCGTACGGGGCGCCCTCGTGGAAGGCCGGGCCCGCGATGTCCAGGTGCGCCCAGGTGATGCCCTCGCCCACGAACTCCTGGAGGAAGAGGCCGGCGATCAGGCCGCCGCCCATCCGGACGCCCATGTTGGCCATGTCGGCGGTGGGGGAGTCCATCGTCTTGCGCAGTTCCGCGGGGAGCGGCATCGGCCAGGACTGCTCGCCGACCTCCTCGGCGATCTCGTGGATCGCGGTCCGGTAGTCGTCGTCGTTGGCCATGATGCCGAAGGTGCGGTCGCCCAGGGCGAGCACCATCGCGCCGGTCAGGGTCGCCACGTCGACGATCGCGTCCGGGTGCTCCTCGGAGGCCCGGGTGATCGCGTCGGCGAGGACGAGCCGGCCCTCGGCGTCGGTGTTGAGGACCTCGACGGTCTTGCCGCCGTACATGCGCAGGACGTCACCCGGGCGGGTGGCGGAGCCGGACGGCATGTTCTCGGCGAGGGCGAGCCACGCCGTGACGTTGACCTCCAGGCCGAGGCGGGCCGCGGCGACGACGGCGGCGAAGACGGCGGCGGCGCCGCTCATGTCGCACTTCATCGTCTCGTTGTGGCCGGCCGGCTTCAGGGAGATGCCGCCCGAGTCGTAGGTGATGCCCTTGCCGATGAGGGCGAGGGTCTTCTCCGCCTTCGGGTGGGTGTAGGCGATCCGGACCAGGCGCGGCGGGTTCACCGAGCCGGCGCCGACGCCGAGGATGCCGCCGTAGCCGCCCTTGGCGAGCGCCTTCTCGTCGAGGACCTGGACCTTGAGGCCGTGCTCCTTGCCGGCGGTCTGGGCGACGGCGGCGAAGGCGGCGGGGGTGAGGTCGTTCGGCGGGGTGTTGATCAGGTCGCGGGCGCGGTTGATCTCCTCGGCGACGGCCAGGGCGCGGTCCGCGGCGGCCTTGTGGGCCTTGTCGCGCGGCTTGGCGCCGAGCAGCGCCACCTCGGCCGGCGGCTTCTTGCCGTCCTTCGCCTGCTCCTGGTAGGCGTCGAAGGAGTACGCGCCGAGCAGCGCGCCCTCCGCGATCGCGCCCGCGTCCTCGGCGGAGTCGATCGGCAGCGCGAAGGCGGCCTTCTTCGAGCCCGAGAGCGCGCGGGCGGCGGTGCCGGCGGCGCGGCGCAGGGTCTCGGCGTCGTACGCCTCGCCGTCCTCGGGGGCGGAGCCGAGACCGACGGCCAGCACGACGGGGGCCTTCAGGCCGGCGGGCGCGGGCAGCTTGGTCGTCTCACCCTCTCCACCCGAGGCGCCCAGGGTCTCCAGGACGGCGGCGAGCCGGCCGTCGAACGCCTTGTCGACGGCCTCCGCGCCCGGGGCGACGACCAGCGTCTTCCCGGCCTTCGCGACGCCGACGACGAGGGCGTCGGCACGCAGCGTCGCCGCTCCGGCAGTGCTGAGAGTGAGAGCAGTCACGGTGGTGATTTCTCGCTTCCATTGAGTTCTGTGGCGGTCGAGGGATGGGCCGACCGAGCCCGCCGCATCGTATTTCGGCCCGATGAGCGCCGTGAACGAGCCTACGCTCGCTCACCCGGTTCGCTCACGGCGGCGTCGATTCACTCATCCGTGGTGTCTCTTTCATGTTTGTCCTTCCGGCTCCCGCGCCGACGCCACACTCGCCTCATTCACGCGAGGGCGGCACCCGCGCCTTCGCCTCATCTCCACAGGTCCCCTCGTCTTCCGGGACCTGCCGAGGGGGGTCACCACACCATGCACGCGAACAGATCCCGCACGCCCGCGGCCGCGCCGGGGAAGTCCGGAAACCGGGGGGCGCCGCGCCGGGCCGGCCGCACCGCCGGGGCGCTCGCCGCCGCCGCGCTCCTCGCCACCGTGGTCCCGTCCGCGCAGGCCGCGGCCGCCCCGGTGCCCCGGATCGACCTCACCGTCCTGGTCGTCGACGACGGCGGCAGCGCGGTCGGGGCCATCACCGCCGAACTGAGGGGCTCCGGCGTCCCGTACCGGACCGTGGACCTCGACGACCCGAACCGGCCCGTCCTCACCCCGGCCTTCCTCAGCGACACCGTCGACGGCCGCCCCCGCGCCAAGTACCAGGGCGTCGTCCTGCCGCACGAGACCGCCTTCGGACCCGACTCCGCCGAGCACGCCGCGCTCCAGGCGTACGAGCGGACCTTCGGCATCCCGCAGGTCGACGCGTACACCTGGTCCCACCCCGGCGTCGGCCTCGACTACACCCCCGACGGCGGCTGGTCCGGCGTCCTCGACGGGGTCACCGCCGGCGTCACCCCGGCCGGACTGGCCGGCCCCTTCGGCTACCTCGCCGGCAGCCTGACCTTCGAGGACAACGACCCGGCGGTCTCCGAGAGTTACGGCTACGCGGGCCGCCCCCGGGCCGGCTTCACCAGCTACGTCGACATGCCGGTCGAGGGCGGCGGCCGGGCCAGCCTGGTCGGCGAGTACGCCGCCGACGGCCGCCGCGAACTCGTCGTCACCTTCGCCTACAACCAGCACCAGCGGCAGTACCGGGCCCTCGCCCGCGGCATCGTCGAATGGCTCACCCAGGGCGTCCACCTCGGCCGGTCCCGGAACTACTTCTCCGTCCACGTCGACGACGTCCTCGCCCCCGACGCCCGCTGGGACACCGTCCGCAACTGCACCCCCGGCGACCTCGACTGCGCCGGCGGGGACGGGGAGGCCGAGAACCCGATCCGGATGACCGCCGCCGACGCCGTGTACGCCGCCGCCTGGCAGCGGGCCTCCGGCTTCACCCTCGACATGGTCTACAACGGCGGCCAGGGCGAGCAGTGGAAGGCCGAGCACGGCGGCGCCGACCCGCTCGCCGCCCGGCTGATCGCCGACCGCGCCCAGTACCGCTGGGTCAACCACACCTACACCCACCCCTTCCTCGGCTGCGTCCAGGACAACACCACCGTCCCCTGGCGGTGCGCCACCGACGCCTCCGGCAGCACCCTCTGGGTCAGCCGCGCCGAGCTCTCCGCGCAGATCCGGAACAACCTCGACTGGGCCGCGGGCAAGGGCATCTCCGTCGACCGCTCCGAACTCGTCACCGGCGAGCACTCCGGCCTGAAGACCCTGCCCCAGCAGCCGGTCGACAATCCCCACCTCGCCGGCGCCCTCGCCGACAACGGCGTGAAGTGGACGGCGAGCGACAACTCCCGCGAGCCCCGCCAGCGGGCCGTCGGCGCCGCGAAGACCGTGCCCAGGCACCCCATGAACGTGTACTACAACGTCGGCACCGCCGCCGAGATGACCGACGAGTACAACTGGATCTACACCTCCCGCGCCGACGGCGGCAGCGGCGTCTGCGAGTCCGACCCCGCCTCCACCTGCCTGCCCGCCCCGCTCGACCCGGCCACCGGCTACGCGGCGCACATCGTCCCGCAGGAGGCCCGCACCGCCCTCGGCCACGTCGTCGCCAACGACCCCCGCCCGCACTACGTCCACCAGTCGAACCTGGCCGAGGAACGCCTCCTCTACCCGGTCCTCGACAAGGTCCTCGCCGACTACCGGGGCCTCTTCGCCGGCAACACCCCCCTGGTCAACCCCCGCCAGAAGGACGTCGGCGTCGAGCTCGCCCGCCGCGACGCCTGGGACGCCGCCCTCGCCGCCGGCAAGGTCACCGCCTACCGCGTCGGGAACACCGTCACCGTCAAGGCGCCCGCCGGCGTCCGGATCCCGCTCACCGCCCCCGAGGGCACCCGCAAGCGGCTCCTCCTCGGCACCACCGCCTTCGGGACCGCCTACGCCGGCGGCCGCTCCGACTGGACCGCGCCCGAACCGCTCCAGACCGCCGTCACGCTCCAGCTCCCGACCACCTGACCGCGCACGTCCCGGGGGGAACCGCACATGCCGAGCAGTGGCCGTCACGTCACCATGCTCACCGAAGGCACCTATCCGCACGTCCACGGCGGCGTCAGCACCTGGTGCGACCAGCTCGTCCGGGGCATGCCCGAGGTCACCTTCGAGATCCTCGCCCTCACCGGCAGCGGCCGCGAACCCGTCACCTGGGAGCTGCCGCCCAACATCGCCCGGCACACCGCGTTCCCCCTCTGGGGCCACCCGCGGGGACCGGCCGCGCCCACCCGGGCGCGCCGGCCCCCGCGGGGCCGCGAGCGCCGCCGCTTCCTCGCCGCGTACGAGCACTTCCTGCTCGCCCTGCTCGACCCGGAGGCCGGCCACGACCTCGCCGGCGGCCTGTACGAGCTGGCCGCCCTCGCCCGCGACGGCCGGCTCACCCCGGCGCTGCGCTCGGAGGCGGCACTGCGCTCCCTCATGTGGATCTGGACCATGCCGCACCTGCCGACGCGTGCGGCCGGACCCACCGTCCACGACGCCCTCACCGCCACCGACCTGCTCGAACACGCCCTGCGGCCGCTCGGCGCCCGGATAGCCGACGGCAGCGTGGCGCACGCCGTCTCCAGCGGCCTCGCCACCCTGCCCGCGCTCGCCGCGCAGCACTTCGAAGGGGTGCCCTTCCTGCTCACCGAACACGGCATCTACCTCCGCGAGCGCTACCTCGGCTACCGCACCGAGGCCCAGCGCTGGCCCGTCAAGGCCCTCATGCTCGGCTTCTACCGCGAGCTCAACTCCCTCGGCTACCGCAAGGCCGACCTCATCACCCCCTGCAACCAGTACAACCGGCGCTGGGAGGAGCGCGGCGGCGCCCCCGCCGACCGCATCCGCACCGTCTACAACGGCGTCGACCCCGCCCTCTTCCCCGAGGCCGGCCCCGAACCGGAGACGCCGACCCTCAGCTGGTGCGGCCGGGTCGACCCCATCAAGGACCTGGAGACCCTGATCCGGGCGTACGCGATCTGCCGCGCCGAACTCCCCGACCTGAGGCTCCGCCTCTTCGGCCCGGTCCCCGCCGGGAACGAGGACTACCGCACCCGCCTGGAGAAGCTCGCCGCCGAACTCGGCGTCGCCGACGGCGTCTCCTTCGAGGGCCGCGTCTCCGACGTGCCCTCCGCCTACGCGGCCGGCAGCGTGGTGATGCTCTCCTCGATCAGCGAGGGCTTCCCCTTCTCCCTCATCGAGGCCATGTCCTGCGGCCGGGCCACCGTGTCGACGGACGTCGGAGGGGTGCGGGAGGCGGTCGGCGACGCCGGGATCGTCGTCCCGCCCCGCGAACCGGCCGTCATGGCCGCCGCCGCCTCCGCCCTCCTCCGGGACGGCGCCCGCCGCGCCGAACTCGGCCGGCGGGCCCGGCAGCGGGTGATCGACGAGTTCACCCTGCACCGCTCGGTCGACGGCTTCCGCCGCATCTACCGCGAACTCGCCGCCCCCGTCCCCGCCGCCCCGCCGCTGCGCGTCAGCATCCCGTCCCCGCGCCGAGGCGCGCCCCGAGTCCCCGAAGGCACCCCGGCATGAGCGGCTCCCTCTGGCTGAAGCCCCCGACCACCCCCCCGTCCCTGCCGGTCCCGCCCCGCCCCCGCGGGGCCGCCGCGGCGGCCGGGACCGGAAGCGGCACCGCCGCCGACCCCCTCGACGAACTCGCCGAACGGCTCGACGCGTTCGTGGCCGCCGCCGTCCACCCGGACGAGATAGCCGCGCTGCTCGAATCCGACGGCATGACCGACGACCACATCCGGCTCACCTACGGGCGGAACGATTCCTTCGCGCTCGCCGAGGACCTGTACGCGCGCGTGGCCCGGCGCCACCCCGAGCCGCCCGCGAAGGACCCGGGCGGCCGGGGCCGTGCCGAAGGACTCGGCGGCTGTCTGCTGCGCGGCCTCGTCTTCGCGCTGCCCGGCCTCGCCTACGTCCTCGCGGGACCGCTGCTCGCCGGACCGCAGGGGCGGTACGGGCTGCCCGCCGGCACCGTGCCGCTGCTCGCCGGGGCCGTCACCGGCTGGGTCTGGAACCAGGCCCTCTCCCACCGCGCCCACACCTGGCTCGGCCTCGGCGACCGGCCCGCCGCCGCCCGCGCCCTGCTCACCGGCGCCCCGGCCGGCGCGCTCGCCGGCACCGCCGTCGCCCTCGCCGCCGCCCGCGACGGCGAACTCCCCGCCGCCGTCTTCGCCGCCGGCCAGTCCCTCTACCTCGCCGCCGCCACCGCCCTCCTCGTCCTCGGCCGCGAACGGGCCCTGCTCGCCACCCTGCTGCCGCTCCTCGGCGCCCTCCCCGCCCTCCGCTGGGACCTGCCCGACCCGCTGCGCGTCGCCCTGCCGGCCCTCTCGCTCACCGCCGCCTGCCTGGTCGCCGCCCGCGCGCTGCGCCCCGGCACCGCGCGCGGCGCCGCCGGGCGGGGCGGACCGCCGCTCGCGGCCTCCGTCCCGTACGGCCTCTTCGGCCTCGGCAGCGGCGTCCTCGTGCTGTACGCCGGACTCGGCGACGCCCTCGCCACCGGCAGCGGCGCGGTCATCGCGCTCACCCTCTCCATGGGGCCCGCCGAGTGGCTGCTGCACCGCTTCCGGGGCGGCAGCCTCGCCCGGCTGCGCACCCTCACCACCGCCCGCGCGTTCCGCCGTGCCGTCACCGGCACCCTCGTCCTCTGCCTCGGCGGCTACCTGACCGTGCTCCTCGGCCTCCTCCTCGCCGCCACCCTGCTCTGGCCGGACACCCCCTGGCCGACTCCGGAGCGGCTGCTCACCCTGCTGCTGCTCGGCACCGTGCTCTGGCTGGGGCTGCTCCTCCAGGCGTTCGGCGCCGTCCTCGGCGCGGCGGCCGTCTGCCTGCTGTCCGCCGCCGCGCAGAGCCTGGAACCGGCGGCGGGAACGCTCGCCGCCGGGGCGGCGGCCGCCGTGCTCGCCGTCCTCACCCGTGCTCTGCTGGTACGACCGACCGCCCACCGCCTCTAGCAAGGACACCGCACGTGAAACGTTCCCTCCTGGTGCCCTTCTACGAGCACCCCGCCGACCGCCCCGAGGGCTGGGCGGCCCTCGTCGCGGCCGCGCCGGCGCTCCACGGCGTCGTCCTCAACCCGGCGGACGGCGCCGGCGAGGCCCCCGACCCGGCCTTCGCCGAGGCCGCCGGGCGGCTGCGCGCCGCCGGGGTGCGGATCCTCGGCTACGCGGACACCGCCTACGGCCGCCGCCCGCACGCCGAGGTCGTCGCCGACCTGCTCCGCCACCGCGACTGGTACGGCGCCAACGGGGCCTTCCTCGACCAGGTCGCGACCGCGCCCGACGCGCTCCCGCACTACCGCCGCCTCGCCGTCGCCGCGCGGGCCGCCGGAGCGGAGACCCTCGTCCTCAACCACGGCACCCACCCCGACGACCGGTACGCCGAACTCGCCGACCTGCTGGTCACCTTCGAAGGCCCCTGGGACACCTACCGGACCCTCGACCTGCCGGTCGCCCCGCACCACTGCCACCTCGTCTACGCGGCCCCGCCCGGCTTCCGCCCCGCGACCGAGATCCACTGCGCGGTGCCGGGCACGGGCGCCCACCCCTGGGGGACCCTGCCGCACGGGATCCCGGAGCCCGCCCGATGAGACGCCTCCTGCCGCTCCTCGCGGGCCTGCTCCTGCTCGTCACGGCCTGCACCTCGTCCCCCGGCCCGGACCCGAAGCAGGAGGAAGGGTGGTGGCGTCCGACGGCCGGGCTCGCCTGGCAGTGGCAGCTCAGCGGGAAGCTGGACCCCACCGTCGACGTCCCCGTCTACGACATCGACGGCTTCGACCACCCGGCCGCCACCGTCGCCGACCTGCACCGCCGGGGCCGGAAGGTGATCTGCTACCTCTCCACCGGCGCCTGGGAGGACTTCCGCCCCGACGCGGACCGCTTCCCGAAGTCCGTCCTCGGCAGGAGCAACGGCTGGGCCGGCGAACGCTGGCTCGACATCCGCCGCACCGACGTCCTCGAACCCCTCATGGCCGAACGCGTCGACATGTGCCGGGCCAAGGGCTTCGACGCCGTCGAACCCGACAACATGGACGGCTACCGCAACCGCACCGGCTTCCCCCTCACCGCCGCCGACCAGCTCGCCTACAACCGCCTCGTCGCCCGCCTCGCCCACGACCGCGGCCTGGCCGTCGGCCTCAAGAACGACCTCGACCAGATCCCCGAGCTCCTCGGCGACTTCGACTTCGCGGTCAACGAGCAGTGCGCCCAGTACGACGAGTGCCACCTCCTCACCCCCTTCGTGGCGGCGGGCAAACCCGTCTTCCACGCCGAGTACGAGCTGACTCCCCGTCAATTCTGTGCCGAGGCGCGCGAGCTGGGCCTCAGCTCCATGCAGAAGAGGTACGAGCTGGGAGCCTGGCGCCGTCCCTGCTAGGACGCGTCCCGCGCGCCCGAGTCCCGGTCGGCGCCCTTGGGGGTGACGACGTAGCAGACGGCCCTGCCCCCGCCGTCCCGCCGCCAGCTCCGCTCGTCGCTCCACATGAACCAGTACGTGCCCTTCTCGTCGGCCTCCCCGGTCCAGTCGGCGGAGGCGCGGCGGTAGGCCCGGCGGCAGGCGTCGCGGGCCTGGCCCTTCGCGGCGGAGGCGCCCGGGTAGGCGCTGCCGCCGAAGGAGACCTGGGCGAGGACGCGGCCGTCGTGCGTCCGGGAACAGGGGATGTCCGCGACGAGTTCGACGTTCTGCTGCCCGGTGGTGAAGTCGACGCAGTGGCCGGCCTCGACCTCCCAGACGGTCCGCACGGTCCTGCCCGCGGGCAGGACCGTGCCCTCCGCCGCGGCGGAGGGCTTCGAGGTGCCGATGCCGGAGAGCGCCAGCTCCATCCGCACGGCGGTGACGTCGCGGAAGGGGCTGCCCTTCTTGCCCAGCAGCTGGGAGAGGTCGGCCCGCGCGTGCGTGATCATCCCCCGGCCGTCCACGGTGACGGTCACGGGGAACGGCTTCTTCTCCCGGTAGAGGCCGAACCCGAGGTCCTCGCCGGCCAGTTGGCTCGCGATGGTGTCGGGCAGCAGCAGGGCGGAGACGGTGGAGGTCATCTCGGCGCGGTAGGTGCGGCCGCCCGTCCCGTCGCTCCGGGAGACGGCCTCGGTGCCGCTGAGCCCTTCGAGGAGGGTGCCGCCGACGGCGGCCTCGGTGCCCCGCAGGTGGTCGAGGGCGCCGGGGCCCTGCCCGGTGGCCCGGCCGGTGTCGTAGTCGGCCCGGCCGTAGCGCAGCCAGTAGTCCGAGGTGTCGGCGCGGTAGGTGAGGTGCTGCCCGTCCACGTGCAGGCGGCCGGCGGCGTCGCCGTGGCCCTGGCCCGGCGCGCGGCCGAGGAGCAGGTCCTTGACCTCCTCGGAGTACGCCTCCGGCACCTGCCACCGGATCGTGGCCTCGCCCGTCCCGCCGGCGAAGTCGAGCCGGCCGCTGACCGTCCGCACGGCCCGGCCCTTCGCGGACTCGAAGGTCAGGGTCTGGGTGAAGCGCGCGTTCCCGCCTTCCTTCTGCGTCCGGCGCAACGCCAGGAAGACCTGGCGCTCCAGCTTCTCGCCGAAGACCGGGTGCTTCGTCGGCGGGGCGGCGGCGGGGGCGGGCCCGTCACCGCCCCCGGTGCAGGCGGTGAGGAGCAGCGCGGCGGCGAGCGCGGCGGCGAGTCGGGCGGTGCGACGGGTCATGTCCACATGACCGCCCGCGCTCCCGCGGGGTTGCCCGCCCCGGGGTCACGAAACGATCACCGCCGGCTCAGCCCAGCGTCAGCGCCACCAGCGTCGCCGTCGCGGCCGTCTCCTCCACGGCGCCGAAGACGTCGCCGGTGACGCCGCCGAAGCGGCGGACGCAGCGGCGCAGGAGGAGGGCGGCGGCGGCCGGGCCCGCGCCGGCGGCGAGGACGGCGTGGACGGCGTCGTACGGGGAGAGGAGGAGCCCGGAGGCGGCGGCGAGGAGGAGGACGGCGGCGGTGCAGAGGGTCGCGGAGCGGACCGGCACCGTGGCGGCGACGACCGCGCCGAGGCCCTCCGGCCGGGCCGCCGGGACGCCGTGCCGGGAGGCGTGGGTGAGGGCGAGCCGGGCGACCGTGGCCGCCAGGACGGCGGCGACCGCGCCGTGCGCCCAGCCCTCCCCGTACAGCTCGTACAGGGCAGCGACCTGCGCGAGCAGGACGAGGACGAGGGCGATGACGCCGAACGGGCCGATGTCGGACCGCTTCATGACGCGCAGCGCGTCCTCGGCCGGCTTGGCGCTGCCGAGGCCGTCCGCGGTGTCGGCGAGGCCGTCGAGGTGGAGGCCCCGGGTGAGGACGGCGGGGACGGCGACGGTGACGACGGCGGCGGTCAGCGGGCCCGCGCCGAGGAGGAGGAGCACGCCGCCGGCCGCCGCGGCGACCAGGCCGACGGCGAGGCCGGCGAGCGGGGCGCAGAGCATGCCGGCCCGCGCCGCGTCCCGGTCCCAGCGGGTGATGCGGGCGGGGAACACGGTGAGGGTGCCGAAGGCGAAACGCAGGCCGTCCATCCGGGCAGGGTAATCGCCGGACCAGGACGGTAGATTGCGCCTATCGGACAAGAGGTGCGTTTCGGAACGGGGTGGCATGGGTCACTGGTTCTCCCGCAACATCCTGGAGCCGGGGAAGCTGCCGACGCTCCTCGCGCTGACCTCGTTCGTCCTCACCTTCCTGGTCACCCGGACGGTCACCCGGCTGATCCGCGCCGGGAAGGGCCCCTTCCGGAACGTCTCCTCGGGCGGGCTCCACATCCATCACGTCGTGCCCGGCGTGGTCCTCACCGTGCTCGGCGGGTTCGGCGCGGTCGCCAGCGGCCGGCACGGCTTCGGGGCGGCCGCCTTCGCCGTGGTCTTCGGGATCGGCGCCGGCCTCGTCCTCGACGAGTTCGCGCTCATCCTCCACCTCGACGACGTGTACTGGTCGGAGGAGGGCCGCAAGAGCGTCGAGGTCGTCGTCCTCACCGCCGCCCTGGTGCTGCTGCCGCTCAGCGGCTTCTCCCCGCTCGGCGTCGACGACGTCACCGAGGAGGAGCGACAGGACCGGGTGGGCTTCCTCCTCACCCTGGTGCTCAACTTCCTCCTCATCCTGGTCGCCCTGGTCAAGGGGAAGCTGCGCACCGCGCTGATCGGCGTCTTCGTGCCCTTCGTGGCGATCGTCGGCGCCGTCCGGCTGGCCCGCCCCGGCTCCTGGTGGTGGCGGCACGTCTACCGGCGCCGCCACCGGGCACGCGCGCGTGGCACGGTCCGCGCCTACCGGCACGACAAGCGCTGGACCCGGGTGCGGCGGAGGGTTCAGGACCTGATCGGCGGCTTCCAGGAACGCGTCCCGGGCCGCGGCTCCGGCTCCCCCTGACCCCGCTCCCGCCACGCCTGGAAGGCCATCAGCACGAGCACCCCGGCGATGGCCGCCAGGTGCTCCTTGCCCGCGAGGTTCGGCTTGACGACGACCTCGACCACCATCGCCACGACGACGGCCGCGCCCGTCCAGTACGCCCGCTGCCGCCGGCAGACGTAGACGGCGAGGCCGACCACCGCCGCCGAAGGGCCGGTGTCCACCACCTGCGCGTCGGAGGCGGGCAGGCCGAGGAGCGTGCCGGGGCCGAGGGCGAGGCCCACGCGCGCGTACAGGGTGCCGCAGAGGGTCGCCAGATAGGCGATCCCGAGCGTCCGCCACCGCCCCAGGCACAGCTCCGCGATCCCGAAGACCAGCAGGACCTGCGCGAGCGCGCCCCAGACCGGCAGGTCGAGCGCGGGGACGAAGAGCGAGAGCGGGGTGCGCAGCAGGGCGAGCCACAGCGGGTCCTCGGCCCGCACGGCGCCGATCGCCCGCACCGGCCCGTACCCCCAGGGCTGGTTCTGGACGAACTGGAGGAGCGCGGTGAGGCAGACCGCCGTCAGCGTCAGCGGCACCGCCCTCCACCGGCGCGCCGTCAGTTCCCGTCGCAGCGTGCCGGCGAGCGGCCCCCACTCGCGCCGGGCGAACCGGCGCACCGGCGAGCTCACCGTCCGCCCGCCAGGTGCTTGCGGTACAGCCTCTCCCAAGGACTTCGTCCAAGGAGTGCCCCCAGGAACCCGGGGGCCTCCAGGAAGCCCTCGGCCCGCCCGGCGGCCAGGCCGATGCGCGGCAGGTCGGCGCTCTTCTCGAAGAGCATGAAGCGCGGCTCCCAGATCGGTCGGTACTTGGCGTTGGCGCGGTACAGCGACTCGATCTGCCACCAGCGGGAGAAGAAGCCGAGCAGCGAGCGCCACAGCCTCAGCACCGGTCCGGCGCCGAGCTTCGAGCCGCGTTCGAAGACGGACCGGAACATCGCGAAGTTCAGCGAGACCTGCGTGATCCCGATCTCCTCGGACCGCTGGAGGAGTTCGATCACCATGAACTCCACCAGCCCGTTCTCGGAGTCGCGGTCCCGCCGCATCAGGTCCAGCGAGAGCCCCTTCGGCCCCCACGGCACGAAGGAGAGCAGCGCCCGCAGTTCCCCGGCGGCGTCGGTGCACTCCAGCATCACGCACTGCCCGTCGCGCGGGTCCCCGAGCCGGCCCAGCGCCATCGAGAAGCCGCGCTCGGTCGCCCCGTCCCGCCAGTCGTCCGCCTTCCGCAACAGCTCGGCCATCTCCGCGTCCGGGACGGCCTCGTGGCGCCGGATCCGCACCTCGTACCCGGCCCGCTTCACCCGGTTGTACGCCTGCCGGACCGTCCGCATCGCCCGCCCGTCCAGCGTGAACTCGGCGGTCTCCACGATCGCCTCGTCGCCGAGTTCCAGGGCGTCCAGGCCGTGCCGGGCGTAGACGACGCCGGCCTCCTCGCTCGCGCCCATGACGGCGGGGATCCAGCCGTGCTCCCGCGCCTCGGCGAGCCACGGCTCGATCGCCCCCGGCCACGCCTCGGGGTCGCCGATCGGGTCGCCGGAGGCGAGCGAGACCCCGCCCACCACCCGGTAGGCGACCGCCGCCTTCTCGCTCGGCGACCACACCACGCTCTTCTCGCGGCGCAGCGCGAAGTAGCCGAGCGAGTCGCGGTCCCCGTGCTTGTCGAGCAGGGCCCGCAGCCGCTCCTCGTCCTCCTCGGTCAGCGGGTCGACCGCCCGGCGGGAGCGGAAGGCGGCGAAGAGCACCGCGAAGAGCAGCAGCGTGGACATCACGTTGATGACCACGTCCACCCAGCCGGGGGTGGTGATCGTGGGGAACCGCGAGTCGTCCGCGGCCAGGGTGATCAGCCGCATCACGCCGTACCGCCAGCGCTCCAGGAAGGTGGAGTGCCCGGCCGCCGTGTCGGTGGCGGTGACCAGGAGGGCGGCGAGCAGCGAGGTGACGAGCAGGCCGCCGGCCGCGACGGCCGCGGCGAGCAGGGGGTTGGACCGGTCGCCCTTGGCGTAGAACTCCCTGCGGCCGAGCAGCAGGGAGCCGAAGAAGGCGGCGGTCAGGGCCAGGGAGACCCAGTTCTGGGCGTGCCGCCGGATCTCCGGGAAGAGCATCACCAGCGCGAAGAGCAGCAGGAACAGCCCGCTCAGCACCGTGTTGAGGATCCACGCGGCCCGTTTGCGGCGGCGCATGGTGATCGCCAGGAACAGCGTGAGGACGCCGGAGGCGAAACCCGCGGTGAGCATGTACGGCGTGAAGTAGTCGTCCTCGTTGTGCCGGCGCAGGTCCTGCCCGAAGGAGACCCAGGCGGCGCTCAGGAAATTGAGGAACGTGACGACGCGGAGGTACCAGACGGCGAACGCGGCGCTCCGCCGCGAACGGTCGGTGCCCCGGGGTGCTCCTTCGGCGGACAAACGGACCTCTCCCATGAAAAGCGATCATATGGGGCATCGCTTTCCGCGCGGCGACGCCGGAGGCGGCCGTCCGCGCGTCGCGGACGGCCGCCTCCGGGCCTCACCGATCGTGGGTGCGCCTCCCCGTCAGACCGCCCCGTCCGGAGCGGCCTCGTCCGGAGTGGTCGGCTCCGGACGCTCGGGCAGTTCGGCGGCGAGCGCCGCCGCGGCCCGGACGAGGGGAAGCGCGAGCAGTGCCCCGGTTCCCTCACCCACCAGGACGCCCTGGTCGAGCAGGGGGTTGAGCGCCATCCGGTCCAGCGCCTTCGCCTGCGCCGGCTCCCCGGACACCTGGCCCGCCAGCCACCAGTCCGGAGCCCGGAACGCCGCCCGCTGCGCCACCAGCGCGCAGGCCGCGCCCACCACCCCGTCCAGGATCACCGGCATCCGCCGCACCGCCGCCTGGAGCAGGAAGCCGGTCATGGCCGCCAGGTCCGCCCCGCCGACCGCGCCGAGCAGCGCCAGCTGGTCGCCGAGGACCGGCCGGGCCCGCCGCAGCGCGTCCCGGATCGCCGCGCACTTGCGCATCCACGCCAGGTCGTCGATCCCCGCCCCGCCGCGCCCGGTCACCACCGAGGCGTCGGTCCCGCACAGCGCCGCGATCAGCGTCGACGCCGGGGTCGTCCCGCCCACGCTCAGGTCGCCGAGCACCACCAGGTCGGTGCCCGAGTCGGCCTCCTCGTCGGCGATCGCGATCCCGAGCCGCACCGCCGCCTCGGTCTCCTCCGGCGTCAGCGCGTCCTCGACGTCGATCCGGCCGCTGCCCCGCCGCACCCGGTGCCGGGTCACCGCCTCCGGCAGCAGCTCCGGATCGCAGTCCAGGCCCGCGTCCACGACCCGCACCGGCACGTCCATCGAGCGGGCGAGCACCGCCAGCGGGCTCTCCCCGTCCAGGAGCGAGCGGACCAGCGCGTGGGCGGAGCCGGCCGGCCGGCCCGACACGTCCAGCGCGGCGACGCCGTGGTCACCGGCGAAGACGACCACCTTCGGCTGCTCGACGGCCCGCACCCGCACCGCCGACTGGGCCGCCGACAGCCACTCGGCCAGCTCGTCGAGGCGCCCGAGCGCGCCGGGCCGGACGGCGAGCCGCTCCCGGCGCTCCTCGGCGTCGCGCCGGATCCCGCCGTCGGGGCGCTCGATCAGATCGGAGAAGTCGTCGAGGTTCAGGGGGTGCAGGGGGGCCATCGGGTTTCCGCCTTGTGACATCAGCGAGGTTGGGCACACGGGTCCATCGGGATCAGCACCCTACCCGCGCAGCACCAGCGGCTGACCGGCGACCACGAGGACCACCTGCTCGCACTCGTCGGCGAAGGCCGCGTTGAGCCGCCCCAGCTCGTCCCGGAACCGCCGCCCCGCCGCCGTCGCCGGCACCACGCCCGACCCGACCTCGTTCGTCACCGCCACCACCGTCCGGCGGGTCGCCCGCACCGCCGCCACCAGCTCCGCCGTCCGCTCCCGCAGCGCCGCCCGCCCGCCGTTCGCCCACGTCTCGTCGGACCAGGCGTCCACCCGGTCCATGGCGTCCGTCAGCCACAGCGACAGGCAGTCGATCAGCAGCGCGGGGCCGTCGTCCCCGGCGAGCAGCGGCACCAGGTCGGTCGTCTCGGCGGTGCGCCAGGAGCCCGGCCGCCGCTCCCGGTGCAGGCCCACCCGCTCCGCCCACTCCGGGTCGCCCTCGCGGGTCCCGCCGGTCGCCACGTACACCACCTCGGGGAAGGTCTCCAGGCGCCGCTCGGCCTCCACCGACTTCCCCGACCGGGCCCCGCCGGTCACCAGCGTCCGCCGGGGCACCTCGGGCAGCTCGTGGTACTCGCCCAGGTACAGCGTCGTCCCGTCCGGCACCGCCCGCGCCCCGGCCGCCGCGAGCCGCCGCTCCAGCTCGCCGCCGGCCGGCGCGCCGTGGTCCAGGTGGACGGCGATCACCTCGGTGGCGGGCCCCACGGCGCCGGTGGCCCGCAGCCGCGCCAGCGCGTCCGGCCGGCCCGTCACGTCCGCCGCCACCAGGTCGTACGGCTCCTGGTGGTTCTCCGCGAGCCCCGCGGGCGCCCCGCCCGGCGGCAGGTACAGGAGCCGCTCGCCGTCGGCCGACACCACCTCGTACCCGGTGCCGGGGGAGTCCATCGGCACCGCCCGCACCCGGTGCCCGCTGATCAGCGTCAGCTCCCGCCCGTCGGGCACCCGCCCGGCCGTCGGCAGCCCGGCCGGCACCTCCACCGCCGGGCCGTCGTGCGGATGCGTCAGGAGCACCTGCCGCACCCCCACCAGCGAGCGCCCCGCGCGGGCCGCGGCGAGCGCCGCCCCCGGGGTGAGGTCGAGCAGCAGGGCGCCGTCCACGAGCAGCGAGGTCGCGGCCCGCGCGCGGCTCCCTCGGGAGCGCGCGCACACCGCGCAGGGGCAGTCGGGACGGGGCAGGCCGAGCGGGGATCCGGTGCCGAGCAGAGTCAGTTCCACACCCTGATCCTCCCGCGCCCCCGCGCGCGGTGCTCGCCCGGCTACGCTGCGGGCAGGAAACCGATCATCCGGTGAGCCCCAGGAGGCGGACATGGCGTGGACGTGGCGGTTCGAGAAGTCCGACGGCACGGAGGTGGTGCCGGTGGTGACCCCGGAGGAGTTCGGCACCCAGGGGGACGCCGAGAGCTGGCTCGGCGAGCACTGGCGCGACCTCCTCGCGGGCGGCGCGGACCAGGTGGTCCTCTCCGAGGACGCCACGAAGATCTACGGCCCGATGCCGCTGGACGCCGAGGGCGCCTGACGGCGTGACGGAAGGGGCGGGACCCGACCGGGGGTCCCGCCCCTTCCCGTCCCCGCCTCACATCTCCCCGAGGGTCACCTCCGCCTTGCGGGTCTCCGCGCCCCGCACGTACGTCACCGTCACCCGGTCGCCCGGCGCGCGCCCCGCCAGGGACTCCGCGAGCGAGGTGATCGTCGTGATGTCGTCGTCGGCGAGCCGGGTGATCACGTCCCCCGCCCGCAGCCCCGCGTCCGCCGCCGCGCCGCCCGCCTCGGCCTCCACCACGGCCACGCCCGCCGGCTCGTACTCGTCGTCCAGGACCGTGCGGCCGGTGATGTCGAGGGCCGCCCGGCCCGAGTCGGTGACCTTGCCGTCCTTGATGATCTGGTCGGCGACCGTCCGCACCATCGAGGCGGGGATCGCGAAGCCGATGCCGGGCGCCGCACTGCCGCCCAGCTCCGGGTCGGTGGCCGCCAGCGTCGGGATGCCGATCACCTCGCTGTCCAGGTCGACCAGGGCGCCCCCGCTGTTGCCGGGGTTGATCGCCGCCGAGGTCTGCACCATGTTGCCGATGGTGGCGCCGGTGCCGCCGCCGGTCCGGCCCTCGCTGACCGTGCGGCCGGTGGCGGAGACGATGCCCTGGGTGACGCTGCCGGAGAGGCCCAGCGGGGACCCCATCGCCAGCACGATCTGCCCCATCTCCACGGCCGCCGAGTCGCCGAACCGGGCCGGCTTGAGCCCGTCGGGCACCGACTCCAGCCGGATCACCGCGAGGTCCTGCTCCGGGTAGGAGGAGACCAGCCGGGCGGCGACGGCCTGCCCGCCGGTGGCGGCGGTGACCTTGAAGGTCTTCTCCCGCCCGACCACGTGCGCGTTGGTGACGATGTGCCCCCGCTCGTCGTAGACGACCCCGGACCCGAGGCTCTGCGAGGCGTCGATCTGCACCACGGACGGCAGGACGTTCCTGATGACGGTCTGGTAGTCGTCCTGGAGGTCGTTGGCGGCGAGCGGCGCCGCCGCCTGCGCGGTGGACCGCTCGGGCGCGGCGGAGGGCGCGGGCTCCGCGGAACAGCCGGCGGTCAGCGCCGCGGCGCAGACCCCCGCGGCGAGGGGGAGGGCGATACGTCGGGTGCGGGTGCGGGTGCGGGTGCGGGTGCGGGCGTGGGAGGCATCCATGTCCGGAGTATCCGTTCCGCGCCCTTCGTCCGTCCCGGTGGACGCCTCCGATCAGGCGTACGGCCCGTCAGGCGTGTCCCGCGCCGATCGGGGCAGGGGTACGGGCCGGAGAAGGGCGACGCGCGAAGGGGCCGGCGCGCCGCGTCGGCGCACCGGCCCCTCGGCCGTCCGTCGGAGGGCTCAGCCCCGGACCCCGCACAGGTGCAGCAGCGCCGCGACCCGCCGGTACGGATCGGTCCTGCCCGCCCGCTCCTCGGCGGCGAGCAGCCGCTCCAGCTCCTCGGCGGGCGGCAGCCCCGCCTCCAGGGGGACCCCGTCGGTGAAGACCCGCACCCCGTACCAGGCGTGCAGCGGCGCCGCGATCCCCGCGAGCGTCGCCGTCAGCGCCTCCAGCCGGTCGGCCCGCACCTTCACGCCGTCGTCGTCCTGGTAGACGTCGGTGTCGAAGCCGGCCAGCGCGCCCGCCCAGTCCCCGGCGAGCCCCGGCCGCATGGCGAGGGCGTCCGCGTTCCGTACCACCAGGGAGAGCAGGCCGCCGGGGGCCAGCATCCGGGCCAGGCCCGCGAGCAGCGCGTCCGGCTCGTCGGCGTACATGAGCACCCCGTGGCACAGGACCACGTCGAAGCTGCCCGGCAGGAAGTGGACGCCGGTCTCGCGGCCGTCCCCCTCGATCAGCCGGACCCGCTCGCGGATCCCGGCCGGCTCGGTCGCCAGCGAGTCGCGGGCGGTCTTCAGCAGCTCGGGATCGGCCTCCAGGCCCGTGACGGTGTGCCCGGCCCGGGCCAGCCGCAGCGCCTGCGCACCGGCCCCCATCCCCGCGTCGAGGATCCGCAGCCGCTGCCCCACCGGGTAGCGGCCGGTTATCTGCTCGTCCACCTGGCGGGCGACGATCTCCTGCCGGATGGTGTCCCGGAGCCCGCCGTGACCGGCGGGCCAGTGGACGACGGCGGGCAGCACGGGGCCGCCCGCCGTGGAGGCGTCCACACCGAAGGCGTGCCCGCCGGAGGCCGAGCCGTCCGCGCTCAGGGCCGCTCTCCGCGCTTGACCTGCGGCTTCGGCAGCCGCAGACGGCGCATCTGGAGCGTGCGCATCAGGCCGTACGCGATCGCGCCGCGCTTCGGCTCGTTCGGGAAGCGCGCGTTGAGCTGCTTCCGCAGACGGATCCAGATGCCGATCGAGTCGATGATGATCATGACGATCACGCCGAGCCAGAGCAGCAGCGAGATGTTCTGGAGCGACCGGTTCGTGTTGCCGAACAGCGAGAGCACCAGGATGACCACGGCCATCGGCAGGAAGAACTCGGCGACCGCGAACCGCGAGTCGACGAAATCGCGCACGAAACGGCGCACCGGACCCTTGTCACGGGCCGGCAGATAGCGCTCGTCACCGCTGTTCAGCGCCTCGCGCTGACGCGTCAGGTCGGCCCGCCGCGCCTCACGGGCGCGCTTGGCGGCCTCCTTGCGGTCGAGCGGGACGGTCTGCGCACGACGACGCTGCGTCTGGGCCTCACTCCGCTTCGGGGTCGGGCGGCCCTTGGGGGCCTCGGGGTCGCGGGGCTGCTTGGAGAGGTCCGCCGTCACCTTCTCGGTGGGGGCCTTCTCATCCTTCGAACGGCTACGGAACACAAAACCCAAGGGTACGGGGTGGCGGGCGCGGAACCCCAGTCCGGGAGGGAACGATCCGCTCACAGCCGGCGTCGTAGCCGGTACGCACACGAGGACGCGTCCGGGACCGGACCGGGGCTCCCCCGGAGCTCCCCTCCTCCTCCCGCCGGAGGGGGGACCGGCCCCAACTCGTCCTTGGGGAGGAGCGCATCCCGCTCCGAACAGTGCGGTAATGGAGACAGGGACCGTACTGTGGATCCTGACGAAGAGCTGGTGCCGAGTCCGTCAGAAGGGGGCGCGCGAAGCCCATGAGCGGTGTCATGAAGCGTATGGGGATGATCTTCCGCGCGAAGGCGAACAAGGCCCTTGACCGGGCCGAGGACCCGCGCGAAACGCTCGACTACTCCTACCAGAAGCAGCTGGAGCTGCTGCAGAAGGTGCGCCGGGGCGTCGCCGACGTCGCCACCTCCCGCAAGCGGCTCGAACTCCAGCTGAACCAGTTGCAGGGGCAGTCCGCCAAGCTGGAGGACCAGGGCCGCAAGGCGCTGGCGCTCGGCCGCGAGGACCTCGCCCGCGAGGCGCTGTCCCGCCGCGCCGCGCTCCAGCAGCAGGTCAGCGACCTGGAGGTGCAGCACCAGACCCTCCAGGGCGAGGAGGAGAAGCTGACCCTCGCCGCCCAGCGGCTCCAGGCCAAGGTCGACGCCTTCCGCACCCGGAAGGAGACCATCAAGGCCACCTACACCGCCGCCCAGGCCCAGACCCGGATCGCCGAGTCCTTCTCCGGCATCTCCGAGGAGATGAGCGACGTCGGCCTCGCCATCCAGCGGGCCGAGGACAAGACCGCCCAGCTCCAGGCCCGCGCCGGCGCCATCGACGAGCTCCTCGCCTCCGGCGCGCTCGACGACCAGTCCGGCCTCGCCAAGGACGACCTCCAGGCCGAGCTGGACCGCCTCTCCGGCGGCACCGACGTCGAGCTGGAGCTCCAGCGCATGAAGGCCGAGCTGGCCGGGGGCCCCGCCGACCGGCAGCAGGCCATCGAGGGCGGCGCGACCGGCGCCCCCCAGCAGAACCAGCAGCAGTCCCACCCCCGTTTCGACAAGCAGTAGCCGACCGGCAGAGGACGCGTCATGATCGTACGGATCATGGGGGAGGGCCAGCGCGAGCTGGCCGACAGCCACGTCGCCGAGCTCAACGGGCTCGACGACGAGCTGCTCGACGAGATGGAGTCGGGCGACGAGGAAGGCTTCCGCCGCACCCTCGGCGCCCTCCTCGCCGCCGTCCGCCGTCTGGGGACCCCCCTCCCCGACGACGCCCTGGAACCCTCGGAACTCATCCTCCCGTCCCCCGACGCCACCCTGGACGAGGTCCGCGCCATGCTCTCCGACGACGGCCTGATCCCCGGCTGAGCCCCCGGCGCGGGTCCCCGCCCCGCCGGGGCCCCGGGACGAGGCCCTCGGGGGAGGGCGGGCCCACCGGCACGGCGCCCCGGCGGGCGCCTCCGCCCCCGTACGCGCGCCCCCGTGCCCGCGCCCCCGCGCAGGCCGGCGCCGTTCCCCGCGCCCTCGCATCCGCGCTCCCGCGCCCGCACCCACGCCGCCGCGCAGGCCGGCGCCGTTCCCCGCGTCCGGGGCACGCCGTACCGTTTCCGGGTGACCCGCACCGGACCAGGACCCGCACCAGAACCCCCCGCGCCCGGGCTCCCCGCACGCCTGTGCGCCCGCTTCCGCGACCACCCCCTCGCCTTCGACGCCCTCCTGGCCCTCGGCGTCCTCGTCGCGATGATCGCCGCCTCCTTCACCGACCCCCACGGCAGCCCCACCGGCCCCACCTTCGGCGACCGCGCCCCCACCCTCCTCGGCGCCCTGATGATGGCCGTCGCCGCCGCGGCCCTCGTGCTCCGCCGCCGCCGGCCCTTCGCCGTCCTCGTCTTCACCGCCGCGCTCGCCCTCGTCGAGCTGCTCGGCGAGACCCGGCCCGCCCCGGTCACCGTCAGCGCCGCCGTCGCCCTCTACACCGTCGCCTCCCGCACCGACCGCCCCACCACCTGGCGGGTCGGCCTCGCCACCATGACCGTGCTCGCCGTCGCCGCCATGGCCTTCGGCCCCACCCCCTGGTACGCCCAGGAGAACCTCGGGGTCTTCGCCTGGACCGGCATGGCCGCGGCCGCCGGCGACGCCGTCCGCAGCCGCCGCGCCTTCGTCGACGCCATACGGGAGCGGGCCGAGCGCGCCGAACGGACCCGGGAGGAGGAGGCCCGCCGCCGGGTCGCCGAGGAACGCCTCCGCATCGCCCGCGACCTCCACGACGTCGTCGCCCACCACATCGCCCTGGTCAACGTGCAGGCCGGGGTCGCCTCCCACGTCATGGACAAGCGCCCCGACCAGGCCAAGGAGGCCCTCGCCCACGTCCGCGAGGCCAGCCGCTCCGCCCTCGACGAGCTCCGCGCCACCGTCGGCCTGCTCCGCCAGTCCGGCGACCCCGCGGCCCCCACCGAACCCGCCCCCGGCCTCGCCGTCCTCGACGGGCTCCTCGACAGCTTCCGCAAGGCCGGCCTGCCCGTCTCGCTGGCCCGCACCGACGGCGACCGGCCCCTCCCGGCCGCCGTCGACCTCGCCGCGTACCGGATCGTCCAGGAGGCCCTGACCAACGTCCGCAAGCACGCCGGGCCGGACGCCCGCGCCGAGGTGAGCGTCGTCCTCGTGGGCCGTACCGTCGAGATCACCGTCCTCGACGACGGCGCCCCGGCGGCCGGCGCGGCCCCCGAGCCCTCCGGCGGCCACGGCCTGCTCGGCATGCGCGAGCGGGTCACCGCCCTCGGCGGCGCCCTCACCGCCGCACCCCGCTACGGCGGCGGCTTCCGGGTGCAGGCGATACTGCCGCTGTTCCCGGGGCCGGCCCGGGAGGAGGGGGAGGACGCATGACGATCCGGGTACTGCTCGCGGACGACCAGGCCCTGCTGCGCAGCGCCTTCCGGGTCCTGGTCGACTCCGAGCCCGACATGGAGGTCGTCGGGGAGGCCGCCGACGGGGCGCAGGCCGCCGCCCTCGCCCGCGCCGAACGGCCCGACGTCGTCCTCATGGACATCCGGATGCCCGGCACCGACGGCCTCGCCGCCACCCGCATGATCACCGCCGACCCGGACCTCGCCGGCGTGCGGATCGTCATGCTCACCACCTTCGAGATCGACGAGTACGTGGTCGAGTCGCTGCGCGCCGGCGCCTCCGGCTTCCTCGGCAAGGGCGCCGAACCGGAGGAGCTGCTCGGCGCGATCCGGGTCGCGCACGCCGGCGAGGCGCTGCTCTCCCCGGCCGCCACCAAGGGCCTGATCGCCACCTTCCTCGCCCAGAGCGCCGCCGTCGACCCGGTCGCCGCCGGGGCCCGGATCGACGCCGACCGGCTCGCCGCGCTCACCGCCCGCGAGCGGGAGGTCCTGGTCCTGGTCGGCGGCGGCCTCTCCAACGACGAGATCGCCGAACGGCTCGACGTCAGCCCGCTCACCGTCAAGACCCACGTCAACCGCACCATGGCCAAGCTCGGCGCCCGCGACCGCGCCCAGCTGGTGGTCACCGCCTACGAGACGGGACTGGTACGCCCGAGGGGGGAGTGACCCCGGCCGCCGGCGTACTGCGGACGCGGTACGGACCCCGCCCGGAAACGGGCCCGGGGGCCGAGGACTTCGTCCCCCGGATGGCTGATCCTGGGCGCTGGGGGGCGCGCCTGGCTGCCCGCCGCCTGCCGACGAGTACGCCACAGAAGAGAGACCCCATGTCCTGGCTGTCCAGATTCAGCCTCGCGCAACGGGCCCTGATCGGGCTGATGTCCATCGTCGCCGTCGTCTTCGGACTGATCGCGATACCTCAGCTGAAGCAGCAGCTGTTCCCCTCGATCGAGCTCCCGATGGTCTCGGTCATCGCCCCGTACCAGGGCGCCTCTCCCGACGTGGTCGAGAAGCAGGTCGTCGAGCCGCTGGAGAACAACCTCAAGGCCGTCGACGGCATCAAGGGCATCACGTCCACCGCCTCCGAGGGCAGCGCCGTCATCATGGCCTCCTTCGACTACGGGGACGAGTCCACCAAGCAGCTCGTCGCCGACGTCCAGCAGGCCGTCAACCGCGCCCGGGCGGTGCTGCCCGAGTCGGTCGACCCGCAGGTCGTGGCCGGCTCCACCGACGACATCCCGACCGTCGTCCTCGCCGCCACCTCCGACCAGGACCAGCAGGCCCTCGCCGACCGGCTGGAGCGGACCGTCGTCCCCGCCCTGGAGGACATCGACGGCGTCGGCCAGGTCAGCGTCGACGGCGTCCAGGACCTCCAGGTCTCCGTCACCCCCGACGAGCGCAAGCTCGCCGCGGCCGGCCTGACCTCCGCGAACCTCGCCCAGGCCCTCCAGACCGGCGGCGCCACCGTGCCCGCCGGCTCCTTCGCCGAGGCCGGCCGGAGCCGCACCGTCCAGGTCGGCGGCGGCTACACCTCGCTCCAGCAGATCCAGGACCTGCGCGTGAAGCCCGCCAAGGGCAAGGCGGTCCGGCTCGCCGACGTCGCCACCGTGAAGCAGGAGGAGTCCGCCCGGGTCTCGCTGACCCGCACCAACGGCAAGCCCAGCCTCGCCGTCATGGCCACCATGGACAAGGACGGCAGCGCCGTCGCCATCTCCGAGGCCGTCGAGGAGAAGCTGCCCGAGCTGCGGAAGCAGCTGGGCGCGGGCGCCGAGCTGACCGTCGTCTCCGACCAGGGCCCGGCCGTCGCCAAGTCGATCTCCGGCCTCACCACCGAGGGCGCTCTCGGCCTCGTCATGGCCGTCCTGGTGATCCTGGTCTTCCTCGCCTCGATCCGCTCGACCCTGGTCACCGCGGTCTCCATCCCGCTCTCGGTCGTCCTCGCGCTGATCGTGCTGTGGACCCGCGACCTCTCCCTCAACGTGCTGACGCTCGGCGCGCTCACCATCGCCATCGGCCGGGTCGTCGACGACTCGATCGTGGTCCTGGAGAACATCAAGCGCCACCTCGGCTACGGCGAGGACCGCCAGTCCGCGATCATCACGGCCGTGAAGGAGGTGGCCGGCGCGGTCACCTCCTCGACCCTCACCACCGTCGCCGTCTTCCTGCCGATCGGCCTGGTCGGCGGCATGGTCGGCGAGCTGTTCGGCTCCTTCAGCCTCACCGTGACCGCCGCCCTGCTGGCCTCGCTGCTGGTGTCGCTGACGGTCGTCCCGGTGCTCTCGTACTGGTTCCTGCGCGCCCCCAAGGGCACCTCCGAGGACCCGGACGAGGCCCGCAGGCTCGCCGAGGAGAAGGAGACGAGGAGCCGCCTCCAGCGCGCGTACGTGCCGGTGCTCCGCTTCGCCACCCGCCGCCGCCTCACCAGCGTGGCCATCGCCCTCGTCGTGCTCGTCGTCACCTTCGGCATGGCGCCGCTGCTGAAGACCAACTTCTTCGACCAGGGCGACCAGCCGGTCCTGACGGTCAAGCAGAAGCTGGCGCCGGGCACCTCCCTGGACGCCTCCGACGCGGCCGCGAAGAAGGTCGAGAAGGTCCTCGCGGACACCGAGGGCGTCAAGGACTACCAGGTCACCGTCGGCTCCTCCGGCTTCATGGCGGCCTTCGGCGGCGGCACCGGCGCCAACCAGGCGTCCTTCCAGGTCACCCTGGAGGAGTCCGCCTCGTACGAGAAGACCCGCGACGCCATCGAGGCGGGCCTCGGGAAGCTCGACGGCGTCGGCGACACCTCGATCTCGGCCGGCGACGGCTTCGCCGCCCAGGACCTCAGCGTCGTCGTGAAGGCCGGCGACCGGGAGCTGCTCCAGAAGGCGTCCGAGCAGGTCCGGAAGGCCGTCTCCGAGCTGGAGGACGTCACCGACGTCCAGAGCGACCTCTCCCAGTCGGTCCCGCGGATCTCCGTGAAGGCCAACGCGAAGGCGGCCGACGCCGGCTTCGACGACGCCACCCTCGGCATGGTCGTCGCCCAGGCCGTCCGCGGCACCCCGGCCGGCAAGGCCACCCTCGACGACACCGAGCGGGACATCCTCATCACCTCGGCCGCCCCGGCCACCACCCTCGCCCAGCTGAAGGCGCTGCCCCTCGGCCCGGTGAAGCTCGGTGACATCGCCACCGTCGAGCTCGTCCCCGGCCCGGTCTCCATGACCCGGATCGACGGCGCCCGCGCGGCGACCGTCACGGCCAAGCCGACCACGGACAACACCGGCGCCGTCGGCACCGCGCTCCAGTCGAAGATCAACGCGCTCGACCTGCCGGAGGGCGCCTCCGCCTCCGTCGGCGGCGTCTCCGAGGACCAGGAGGAGGCCTTCGTCAACCTGTTCCTGGCGATGCTCGCGGCCGTCGCGATCGTCTTCATGCTGCTGGTGGCGACCTTCAGGTCGCTGGTCCAGCCGCTGATCCTGCTGGTCTCCATCCCGTTCGCGGCCACCGGCGCCCTCGGCCTCCTCGTCGCCACCGGCACCGCGATGGGCGTCCCGGCGATGATCGGCATGCTGATGCTCATCGGCATCGTCGTGACGAACGCGATCGTCCTGATCGACCTGATCAACCAGTACCGGGCCCAGGGGTACGGCGTCGTCGAGGCGGTCGTGGAGGGCGGCCGGCACCGGCTCCGCCCGATCCTGATGACCGCCCTGGCGACGATCTTCGCCCTGCTGCCGATGGCCCTCGGCATCACCGGCGAGGGCGGCTTCATCGCCCAGCCGCTCGCCGTGGTCGTGATCGGCGGCCTGATCAGCTCGACCCTGCTGACCCTCCTGCTCGTCCCGACGCTCTACGCGATGGTCGAGCTCCGCAAGGAGCGCCGCGCGAAGAAGAAGGCGGCGAAGAAGGGCGCGAAGAAGACGCTCAAGAAGGGCGACGGCACGGAGGTCCCGCAGCAGCCGGAGGTCTCCCCGCTCGACGCGAGCCTGCTCGACGCCCTGGACTGACCCCCCGGGTGACGGACGGGAAGGGGCGGCCCCACGGACTCGTGGGGCCGCCCCTTCCGGCGTACGTACGGGAGAACCGTTACGGCAGGGCCAGCATCCGCTCCAGCGCCAGCTTCGCGAAGGACTCCGTCTCCTTGTCGACCTCGATCCGGTTGACCAGGTTGCCCTCGGCCAGCGATTCGAGCGTCCACACCAGGTGCGGCAGGTCGATCCGGTTCATCGTCGAGCAGAAGCAGACCGTCTTGTCGAGGAAGACGATCTCCTTGCCCTGGTCGGCGTAACGGTTCGCCAGGCGGCGGACCAGGTTCAGCTCCGTGCCGATCGCCCACTTCGAGCCGGCCGGGGCCGCCTCCAGGGTGTTGATGATGTACTCGGTCGAGCCCACGTAGTCCGCGGCGGCGACGACCTCGTGCTTGCACTCGGGGTGGACCAGCACGTTCACGCCGGGGATGCGGGCGCGGACGTCCTCGACCGACTCCAGCGAGAAGCGGCCGTGCACCGAGCAGTGACCCCGCCACAGGATCATCTTGGCGGCGCGCAGCTGCTCGGCGGTGAGCCCGCCGTTCGGCTTGTGCGGGTTGTAGACCACACAGTCGTCCAGGGACATGCCCATGTCGCGGACGGCGGTGTTGCGGCCCAGGTGCTGGTCGGGCAGGAAGAGCACCTTCTCGCCCTGCTCGAAGGCCCAGTTCAGGGCCCGCTCGGCATTGGACGAGGTGCAGATCGTGCCCCCGTGCTTGCCGGTGAAGGCCTTGATGTCGGCCGAGGAGTTCATGTACGAGACGGGCACCACCTGGTCGGCGATCCCGGCCTCGGTCAGCACGTCCCAGCACTCGGCGACCTGCTCGGCGGTGGCCATGTCGGCCATCGAGCAGCCGGCCGCGAGGTCCGGCAGGACGACCTTCTGGTCGTCACCGGTGAGGATGTCCGCCGACTCCGCCATGAAGTGCACGCCGCAGAAGACGATGTACTCGGCCTCCGGCTTGGCGGCGGCGTCGCGGGCCAGCTTGAAGGAGTCGCCGGTGACGTCGGCGAACTGGATGACCTCGTCGCGCTGGTAGTGGTGGCCGAGGACGAAGACCTTGTCCCCGAGCTTCTCCTTGGCCGCGCGGGCGCGCTCCACCAGGTCGGGGTCGGAGGGCGACGGCAGATCGCCGGGACACTCCACGCCGCGCTCGCTCTTGGGATCGGCCTCGCGGCCGAGCAGCAGGAGGGCGAGCGGCGTCGGCTGGACGTCCAGGGGGGTCTGGGCGGTGGTCACGTCACGCACCCTTTCTTCGGGGAACCTTTTCGTCTAAATGACGCTATCTATCATAACCCCTTCACGTCATTCTGACGATGTCCATAGTGTCGATGTGACGAATTCGCCCTCCGCGTCTTCGGGCGGCATGTGCGAGCATGAAGGAGGGAAATCCCACTCGACCCGGAATGAATCCGGGGCACCGCCGGTTGCAACCGTCGGCAAGCAGTCTCCGTACAACCCGGGAGAGATGTAGATGTCCGTATCGGACGAGACCAGCACCGTCAGCGACGGCATCCTTCTGAGCGACGCCGCCGCGGCCAAGGTCAAGGCTCTGCTCGACCAGGAAGGCCGCGACGACCTGGCCCTGCGCGTCGCCGTCCAGCCCGGCGGCTGCTCCGGCCTGCGCTACCAGCTGTTCTTCGACGAGCGCTCGCTCGACGGCGACGTCGTCAAGGACTTCGACGGCGTCAAGGTCGTCACCGACCGCATGAGCGCCCCGTACCTGGGCGGCGCCTCGATCGACTTCGTCGACACCATCGAGAAGCAGGGCTTCACGATCGACAACCCGAACGCCACCGGCTCCTGCGCCTGCGGCGACTCGTTCAGCTGAGCCGTCGCCCGGCGGCGAAGAGGGCGGTGGCCCGGGAGCGCGCTCCCGGG
>NZ_JBEZUZ010000088.1:0-35143 GCF_040636735.1 Streptomyces sp. NPDC035033
AGCGTCGTCTGCACGTCCGGGTGGCGGCGCTTGAGCTCCCGGATGGCCTCGATCGTCGCGATGCCGTCCTTGCGGGACTCCTCCTGCCCGGTGCAGATGGTGAAGGTGAGGGTGTCGATCAGCAGGTCCGACTCGCGGAACCCCCACCTCCCCGTCAGGTCGGCGATCAGGCGCTCCGCGATCTCGACCTTCTTCTCGGCGGTGCGGGCCTGGCCCTCCTCGTCGATGGTCAGCGCCATCAGCGCGGCCCCGTGCTCCCGGGCCAGCGCCGCGACCTTCGCGAACCGCGACTCCGGCCCGTCGCCGTCCTCGTAGTTGACGGAGTTGACGACCGCGCGGCCGCCGAGCTTCTCCAGGCCGGCCCGCAGGACGGCCACCTCGGTGGAGTCGAGGACGATCGGGAGCGTCGACGCGGTGGCGAACCGCCCCGCCAGCTCCTCCATGTCGGCGACGCCGTCCCGGCCCACGTAGTCGACGCACAGGTCGAGCATGTGCGCGCCCTCGCGGATCTGGTCCCGGGCCATCTCCACGCAGTCGTCCCAGCGCCCGTCGAGCATGGCCTCGCGGAACTTCTTCGACCCGTTGGCGTTCGTCCGCTCGCCGATGGCGAGGTACGAGGTGTCCTGCCGGAACGGCACGTGGCCGTAGAGGGAGGACGCGCCCGGCTCGGGTTCCGGCCGGCGGTCGGGGACGGCCGCGCCCCGGACCCGGTCCACGATCGCCCGCAGGTGCTCCGGGGTCGTGCCGCAGCAGCCGCCGACCAGGGAGGGGCCGTACTCCCGGACGAACCGCTCCTGAGCGTCGGCCAGTTCCTCCGGGCTCAGGGGGTAGTGGGCGCCGTCGGAGGTCAGCACCGGCAGGCCCGCGTTGGGCATCACCGACAGCGGGACGCGGGCGTGCCGGGACAGGTACCGCAGGTGCTCGGCCATCTCCGCCGGGCCGGTGGCGCAGTTCAGGCCGATCATGTCGATGCCGAGCGGCTCCAGGGCCGTCAGCGCGGCCCCGATCTCGGAGCCCAGGAGCATCGTCCCGGTCGTCTCGACCGTGACCTGCACGATGATCGGCAGGTCCGCGCCCAACCGGTCCAGGGCCCGGCGGGCGCCGGTGACGGCCGCCTTCGTCTGGAGCAGGTCCTGCGAGGTCTCGACGAGCAGGGCGTCGGCGCCGCCCCGGACGAGGCCCTCGGCGTTCTGCCGGAACGCCTCCCGCAGCGGCTCGTACGCGACGTGCCCGAGGGTCGGCAGCTTCGTGCCGGGCCCCATGGAGCCGAGGACCCAGCGGGGGCGTCCGTCGGCGGCGGTGAAGCCGTCGGCGGCTTCGCGGGCGATGCGGGCGCCGGCCTCGGAGAGTTCGTACACCCGGTTCTCGATGCCGTACTCGGCGAGCGCGGCCAGGTTCGCCCCGAAGGTGTTGGTCTCGACGCAGTCCACGCCGGCGGCGAAGTACGCGTGGTGGACGGAGGCGACGACGTCGGGGCGGGTGAGGTTGAGGATCTCGTTGCAGCCTTCGAGGCCGGTGAAGTCGTCGAGCGACGGGTCGGCGGCCTGGAGCATGGTGCCCATGGCGCCGTCGGCGACGACGACCCGGCGGGCGAACTCCTCGCGCAGCGACGGCCTCACGTCAGCCCCCTCAGGTGCGGGACGAGGGTGGCGGTGCAGCCGACCCCGTACGTGGTGCGGATCCGGTCGAGCAGCGGCTCCCGGCGCAGGGTGTACTCCTGGGTGCCGACGTGGTCGAGGACGGTCGCCGCGACCGCGCAGCCCAGCTGGGCGGCGCACCGCTCCGGCACGCCCGACAGGAAGCCGGCGAGGAAGCCGGCCCGGAAGGCGTCGCCGACGCCCGTCGGGTCGGCGACGCGGGGGACGGGGACGGCGGGGACGGCCAGCGGGGCGCGGCCCTCGCCCCGGATCCGTACGCCCGCCTCGCCGTGGGTGGTGACCCAGGCGCCGGTGCGGCGCAGGACCTCCGTCTCCGTCCAGCCGGTCCTCTCCAGGAGGAGGGCGGTCTCGTACTCGTTGGTGAAGAGGAACCGGGCCCCGTCCACCAGCTCCCGCACCTGGTCGCCGTCGAGCCGCGCGAGCTGCTGCGAGGGGTCGGCGGCGAAGGGGATCCCGAGGTCGCGGCAGGCGCGGGTGTGCCGGAGCATGGCCTCGGGGTCGTCCGGGGAGACCAGGACCAGGTCCAGGCGGCCGGTGCGGGCGGCGACCTCGCGGAGGTCGATCGCGCGCGCCTCGGCCATCGCCCCCGCGTAGAAGGTGGCGATCTGGTTCTGGTCCCGGTCGGTGGTACAGACGAAGCGGGCGGTGTGCAGGGTCTCGCTGACGCGCACCGCGTCGGTGTCGACGCCGTGGTCCTTCAGCCAGACCCGGTACGGCTCGAAGTCCGCGCCGACCGCGCCCACGAGGACCGGGCGCAGGCCGAGCACGCCGAGTCCGAAGGCGATGTTCGCTGCCACTCCGCCGCGCCTGACCTCCAGGCTGTCGGCGAGGAACGACAGGGAGACCCGGTCCAGCCGGTCGGCGAGCAGCTGCTCGCCGAAACGGCCGGGGAAGGTCATCAGATGGTCGGTCGCGATGGAACCCGTGACAGCGATGCGCATGATCAGACTCCCGCTGCCTTCTTCAGGGCGTCGGCCCGGTCGGTGCGCTCCCAGGTGAAGTCGGGGAGCTCGCGGCCGAAGTGGCCGTACGCGGCGGTCCGCGCGTACACCGGCCGCTTGAGGTCCAGGTCCCGGATGATCGCGGCCGGCCGCAGGTCGAAGACCTGGCGCACGGCCTCCTGGATCCGCTCGACGGGGACGGCCTCGGTGCCGAAGGTCTCGACGAAGAGGCCGACGGGCTCGGCCTTGCCGATGGCGTAGGCGACCTGGACCTCGCAGCGGCGCGCGAGGCCGGCGGCGACGACGTTCTTGGCGACCCAGCGCATGGCGTAGGCGGCCGAGCGGTCGACCTTGGACGGGTCCTTGCCGGAGAAGGCGCCGCCGCCGTGGCGGGCCATGCCGCCGTACGTGTCGATGATGATCTTGCGGCCGGTGAGGCCGGCGTCGCCCATCGGGCCGCCGACCTCGAAGCGGCCGGTCGGGTTGACCAGGAGGCGGTAGCCGTCGGACTCCAGGGTCACGCCCTCCTCGACGAGCTCCTTGAGGACGTGCTCGACGACGTACTCGCGGATGTCGGGGGTGAGCAGGCCCTCGACGGAGATGTCGGCGGCGTGCTGGGAGGAGACGACGACGGTGTCGAGGCGGACCGGCCGGTCGCCGTCGTACTCGATGGTGACCTGGGTCTTGCCGTCGGGCCGCAGGTACGGGACGGTGCCGTCCTTGCGGACCTCGGTCAGGCGCCGGGCGAGCCGGTGCGCGAGGGCGATGGGCAGCGGCATCAGCTCGGCGGTGTCGTCGCAGGCGTAGCCGAACATCAGGCCCTGGTCGCCGGCGCCCTGGGCGGCGAGCTCGTCGTCCTCGCCGTCCACCCGGGACTCGTAGGCGGTGTCGACGCCCTGCGCGATGTCCGGGGACTGGGCGCCGATGGAGACGGACACCCCGCAGGAGGCGCCGTCGAAGCCCTTCGCGGAGGAGTCGTAGCCGATGTCGAGGATGGCCTCCCGCACCAGCTGGGCGATCGGCGCGTAGGCGGTGGTGGTGACCTCGCCGGCGATGTGGACCTGGCCGGTGGTGATCAGCGTCTCGACGGCGACGCGGGCCTGCGGGTCCTGGGCGAGGAGCGCGTCGAGGACGGTGTCGCTGATCCGGTCGGCGATCTTGTCGGGGTGTCCCTCGGTGACGGACTCGGAGGTGAAGAGGCGGCCGCTCATGCCTGGACCTCCACCCGGTCCTGGAAGAAGTGCCGCTCGATGGCGGCGAGGGTGCGGATGGCGTCGACCTCCAGGGTCTCCATCTGGATGGAGACGCCGCTCTCCTGCTCCAGGAGGAAGACGAACTCGACGAAGGAGAGGGAGTCGATGAGCCGGTTCTCGATGAGGTCGAGGTCGGGGGCGATGTCCTGGCGCTCGGGGTGGCGGTCCAGGATCCAGTTCTTCACCTGCTGCAGGCCGTCGGCCATGATGGTTCTCCTCAACTCGTGTGACTGGGTGGGGTGTGGGCGAGGACGGGGGCGGCGACCGCCACCGCGTAGTCCACGTCGTGGCTGATGGACACGGTGATCTCGGCGATGCCGGATCCGGCCGCCATCTCGGCGGCGGCGCCGTGGAGTTCGACGAGCGGCCAGCCGCCGTCGGAGCGCCGCACCACGATGTCCGGCCAGGGCAGGAACCTGCCCCTGACCCGTAGGGTCTTGAAGGCCGCTTCCTTGGCCGCGATCCGTCCGCACAGGCTCAGCACGTCGAGCCCGGTGGAGGTGCGGCAGTCGGCGAGTTCGCCGGGGGTGAGCATCCGCTCGAAGAAGCGCTCCCCGTACTGGTCGAGGAGCCGGCGGACACGGTTGACGGACACGATGTCCATGCCGAGGTTCGCCCAGCCCAGGCCGCCCGCCGGCGGGGCGACGGGTCGGGCCGGCACGTCAGATCACCGGCCCGGCCGCGTCCAGGACCGCCCGGGTCGCCGCCTCCCAGCCGCCGTGGCGGCGGGTCAGCGCGGACAGCCAGCGTTCGAGACCGAAGGCGACGCAGCTGGTGAAGGCGGGGCCGCCGGTCGAGGCGAGGGTGATGTCGCAGCGTTCGCCGAAGAAGTTCCGGTGCGTGTTGACGGAGGCGATCGCCAGGTCCTCGTACAGGAACTCGTACTTCACCGGGGTGAGCCGCTGGAGGAGCGCCTTCGAGCTGCCCTTGTCGAAGAAGGGGTCGCAGGCGGCCTCCTTGTGCAGGGACAGGCCGACGGCCTCGGCGAAGGCGTCGACGCGCGCGGTGAAGGCGGTGAGGTGGTCCTCGGCGTGCTCGCGGGCGCCGAGGGCGACGACCTCCCGCATGCGGAAGCCGAGCTGGCGGCGCATCCCCTCGTAGTGGGTCTCCTTGCGGAAGCACCAGGAGCAGACGGTGACGAGGGTGTCGTCGGCGACCTGCCGGCCCCGGTGGTCCAGGTAGACGGCGTAGCAGGAGGCGGAGGGGAGGCCCAGGCCGGCCGGTTCGAGGGCGGCGGACGGCCAGTGGCCGTGCGCGTCGTCGAAGGGGGTGGCGAGCCGCTTCTCCAGGTCGAGGGGGGCGGCGAGGACGGCCTGGTGGGGGAAGTTGTCGTAGTAGTCGAGCCGGGCCAGGTCGGCGGCGGGCAGCAGCGGGGGCATGGTCATCGGGCGGGCGCCCGCGGCGACGCCCCAGCTCTCGAAGGTGTCGTCGAGGAGCCGCAGCAGGCGGGTCCCCTCCGGCCCCAGGGAGGGCAGGCCCCTGGTCGCCCCGACGGTATCGGGGGTGGTGACGGTCATGGTCGGTTCACCTCTCGGGCGGTTTCGCGCGCGGGACCGGGCCCCTACAGGACGGGCAGGGTGTCGTCGGAGAAGATCCCGGTCTTCAGGAAGAAGGCGAGCGGCTTGCGGATCGCCTTGCGCTCGTGGACGCGGCGGGCCGGGTCGGCGATCAGGGAGTTGCGCAGGCCCAGCGGGTCGGCGATGCCGGCGTCCTTGTAGACGTGCGGGTTGTAGAGGGAGTTGACGCTGTAGACGACGTACCGCTTGAGGTACGCCTCGACCTCGCGGACCCGGTCGGCGGGCACGGCGTCGCACATGCGCCGGTACAGCAGGGAGACGAGTTCGCGGCCGAAGGCGATGTGGCGGGACTCGTCCTGGTGGTGGATGCGGTTGACCTCGCGGATGGTGTGGCAGAGGGACGTGTCCTTCGCCATCCGGGAGTTGTAGTGGTCGACCAGCTCCTCGAAGAAGAGGATCCGGGTGAAGACGAGGAAGTTCTCGACCTCGGGCTCCCAGGCGGCGTCGGCGCGCATGGCGGTGGAGCCGTAGATCTTGTTCCCGTAGCGGCGGCAGAACTCGGAGAAGAACCACATGTGTTCGTTCTCCTCGCCGATGAAGTGGTGGAAGAAGTCGGAGGGGACCTCGAAGCCGGGCATGTGGATGCGGCCGACGACCTCGATGAGGAGTTCGCGGATGCCGTGCACGTTGAGGCTGTAGAAGTTGACCGACTCCCACTTGGAGAGGCGCTGAAGCGTTTCCTCGTCGAGGCGGTCCTCGTGCTCGGTGCCGTGGACGGTGAGCAGCTCCGGCGTCATCCAGAAACGGTTCTCCTCCAGGGTCTCGGGCCACTGGAAGGTCTGGTACGGGTTGTAGTAGTCCTCGACGGAGCGCTCGCTGAGCCGCTCCAGGACCTCCATGAACCGGTCGGTGACGGGCAGGGGGGCGGTCACGCCCATGGTCGTGCTCCTTCGGGGGTTCGGTCAGGGACGGACTTCGTAGACCGCGTTCACGGGGGTCTCGGTGGCGCGCCGCCAGCGGGTGAAGCCGGCCTCCTCGGCGATGGCCCGGAAGGCCTTCTCGCCGGAGTGGTTGCCGAGCGCGTGCGGGCCGCGCTGGGCGACGGCGACCGGCAGGCACATCACGGCGGACAGGGCCATGAACATGCGGGCGGCGGGGGTCTGGGTCTCGACGTCCTGCGGGGAGACGTTGGACTCGACGAGCATCCAGGTGCCGTCGGCGTCCAGGGAGCCCAGGACGTGCCGGGCGGCGGCGACCGGGTCGCCCATGTCGTGCAGGGCGTTGAAGAAGCAGACCAGGTCGTAGCCGGAGCCGGGGTAGTCGTCGGCGGAGGCGACCTCGAAGACGACCCGGTCCGACAGGCCGGCCTCCTCGGCCAGTTCGCGGGCGATCGCGATGGCCTCCTCGGAGTAGTCGAAGCCGTGGACGGTGGCGTTCGGGAAGGCCCGCGCGATGAGGAGGGTGGTGTGGCCGACGCCGCAGCCGACGTCGGCGACGGTGCCGCCGGCCGCGAGCTTGACGGGGACGTCCTCGAGGGCGGGCAGCCAGTGGGGGACGAGCTTGTGCTCGTACGTCGGCTGGAAGAAGGAGCCCATGCCGGTGTCGAGGGCCGGGTCGTGCTCGGCCCAGCCGACGCCGTCGCCGGTGCGGTACGCCTCGACCAGCAGGTCCTCGGTGGCGTACAGCGCCTTCAGGGCGGTGAAGAAGCCGGCGGCGAAGGTGACGGCCTTCGGGTCGGCGAGCACCTCGGCGTGGTCGGCGGGGAGCGTGTACGTCAGCGAGCTGGGGTGCCGCTCGACGTACCCGGCGGAGAGCTGGGCGTGCAGCCACTCCTCGACGTACCGCTCGTTCGTGCCGGTCTTGCCCGCCAGCTCGGCCGCCGTCAGCGGGCCGTGCTGGGCGAGCGCCTTGTAGAGGCCCAGGCGTTCGCCGAGGGCGACGGTCAGGCCGCGGACGGCGGCGCCGGCGTCGCCGATGACCTTCTGGTGGAAGTCGTGGGCGCTCACGCGGCCACCTCCTCGTCGTGTCCGGCCGCGGCCGGCAGGTCGCACGTGAACAGGAAGGAGCGGGGGACGCCGGGGACGGTGCGGGCCGGGACCGGGTAGGGCCAGCGGTCGAAGTCGGCGCCGTCCTCGCCGGGCTGCTTGACCTCGCGGACGGCCCAGCCGCAGTCGGCGAGCAGCCCCTCGGGGTCCTCCGTGCCGAAGAGCCACGGGTTGCCGTCCTCCTCCAGCGCCTTCATGAAGCCGCGGGCGAGCGGGTTGGTGAGGGCGGCCCGGGAGATGACGTCGCCGAGCAGCACGGAGCCGGGAGCGGCGTGGGCGGAGAGGGTCGAGATCAGGGTCCGGACGGCCTCCTCGGGGAGGAAGAAGAGCAGGCCCTCGACGACCCAGAGGACGGGCTCGTCGCTCTTCCAGCCGGCCTCCTTCAGGGGGCCGGTCCAGTCCTGGGTGAGGTCGACGGGGACGGCGACGCGGGTGCGGCCGGCCGGCTCCGGCTCGTCCGCCAGCATCCCGGCCTTGGCCTCCAGGAGGGCGGGGCGGTCGAGCTCGTAGACGGTGACGCCGTCGGGCCACGGCAGGCGGTGGAAGCGGGTGTCCATGCCGGCGGCGAGGAGGACGACCTGTCGGATGCCCCGCTCCCGGACCGCCCGGACGATCGCGCGGTCGAGGTAGGTGGTGCGGATGGCGAGGAACGGCACGATGCCGCCGCCGTCGTAGCGCTTCAGCAGCTCGAAGCCGATCTCGTCGGCGACGGTGCGCGCGTAGGGATCGGCGAACAGCCGGTCCTCGCGCTCGGTCTCCAGGGCCCGCGCGGCGGCGGTCCACTGGGCGGTGCGGGATACGGCCTCCACGGGAGGTCCCCCTTCGGTCGGTTTCCGGTGATGGTTCCGGTGATTCGGACGGCCGTGTTCAGGGCCGGACGGGTATACGGCCCCGTCAGGCGGTCATGGCCGGGACACAGGACTTGGCCCGGGCCCCCGTACAGCCGACGGGGTCCTCGGCCGCGGGCATCGACGACGGATGCGCGGCCTCGGCGTCGGCGGGGCGCCGGCGGAAGATGCTGTGCAGGATCATGCTGAACACGGCCGTCCCGTCGGCGGCCACGAGCGTGCACCGCGGCTTGACGGTGCCGGTGGCGGGATTGAACGGCGACGGGGTGGCGCCGAGGACCTCGACGCGCGCGGTCAGGACGTCGCCGGGGCGGACCGGGCGCAGGTAGCGCACCTCGTCGATGCCGGGCGAGCCGAGGCAGTCGCTGTAGGCGAGCAGTCCGTCCACGTACCGCCGCATGAAGAGCGACTGGGTGTGGAAGCCGCTCGCGATCAGGCCGCCGAACGGCGAGTCCTTCGCCCGCTCCGGGTCCGTGTGGAAGGGCTGCGGATCGAAGCGCCTGCCGAACTCCAGCACCTCCTCCGCCGTGACGGTGACGGCGCCCAGTTCGTGGACGTCGCCGGGCCGGAAGTCCTCGAAGTAGCGCATCGCGCGCCCCCCTTGACCTAGGAGTTCTACGTTTCCTGGCATCACCCAATCTACGAATGACTCATTTATTTTGTCAACCCAAAAGAAGCTGTCCGGGGCTCAGAACGGCTGCTCCAGGGCCTGTTCGACGTCCGCCCACAGGTCCTCGACGGCCTCGATGCCGACCGACAGCCGGACCAGGCCGGGCGCGATCCCGGCCGCCGCCAGCGCGGCGGCGTCGAGTTCGCGGTGCGAGGTGGAGGCCGGATGGGTCAGCAGCGTCTCGACCCCGCCGAGGGAGAGCGCGAGCCGGCCCACCCGGACCCGCTCGACGAACGCCCGGCCCGCCTCCCGGCCCCCCGCCAGCTCCACCGAGAGCAGCCCCCCGCCACCGGAGAGGACCTTCCGGGCGAGGGCGTACGAGGGGTGGGACGGGTGCCAGGGGTGGTGGACGGCCGTCACCCGGGGGTGCGCGTGCAGCCGCTCGGCGAGCACGGCCGCGTTGGCGCTGTGCTCGCGCATCCGCAGCGGCAGCGTGGGTATCCCGCGCAGCACCAGCCAGGCGGCGAACGGGTCGGCGCAGGCGCCGAGTTCGACCGTGCGCGGCCAGACCCGCCGGCGCAGCTCCTCGTCGGCGAAGACGGCGGCGCCGCCCAGCACGTCGGAGTGGCCGGCCAGGTACTTGGTGGCGGAGTGCACGACGACGTCGGCGCCCAGCTCCAGCGGGCGGCACAGGACGGGCGAGGCGAGGGAGTTGTCGACGACGCTCGTCACGCCGAGCCGGCGGGCGGCGGCCAGCAGGCCCGGCAGGTCGGCGACGCGCCCGGTGGGGTTGGCGATCGTCTCCAGGACGAGCAGCCGGGTCGCCGGGTGGGCGGCCGCCGCCTCGAACTCGGCGACGTCGTCCCCGGAGACGTACGCGACCCCGATCCCGTACCGCTCGGCGAGGTCGGACAGGACGGCGAAGGTGCCGCCGTACAGGCAGCGCTGGGCGACCACCCGGTCGCCGGGCCGGAGCAGCGCCAGCAGGACGCCGCTGATCGCGCCCATGCCGGAGGCGAAGGCGATCGCCCCGGCGCCCCCTTCGAGGCCGGCGAGGGTCTGCTCCAGGGCGCGGACGGTCGGGTTGCCGCGCCGGCTGTAGACGTACCGTCCGTCCGGGTCCGCCATCGCGCCGGCCAGCTCGGCGGCCGAGTCGAAGGCGAAGGCGGAGGACTGCACGAGCGGCACGGAGAGCGGCCAACTGCCGTCTCCGAAAGGTTCGTTGACGACGTGCACGGCACGGGTGCCCAGTTCCACGGTGTTCTTCCTCTCGGGGTGTCCGGTCGGGATGCCCGGGGGTGGGGTGTTCGGGTGCGGGGTGTTCGGGGGTGGGATGCCCGGGCGCGGGGCGTTCGGGCGCGGGATGTTCGGGCGCGAGGTGTTCGGGCGCGGGAAAAGGGGCCGCCCGACGTCCGGGGCGGACGTCGGGCGGCCCCTTCGGGGTGGTGCGCCGGGGGCTGGCCGGGCCGCTCAGGCGGCGACCTTCTCGCCCTGCGGGGCGGCCTCGGCGGCCTCGGCGGCGACGGCCTTGTCGCCCTTCATCACCAGGAGGGTGAGGAGACCGCCGGCGGCGGCGACGATCGCGGCGCCGATGAAGGCGGCCGAGAAGCCCTCGGTCAGCTCGGGCAGGTTGCCGAGCTGGTCGGCGCCCTGCGACAGGGCGACCGCGGTGAGGGCGGCGAGGCCGAGCGCGGAGCCGACGTTGTAGGTGGTGTTGACGATGCCGGAGGCGAGGCCGGCCTGCTCCTGCGGGGCGCCGGACATCGCGGCGATCATCGCCGGGATGTAGGCGAGGGACATGCCGAGCGCGGCGACCAGCGAGGCCGGCAGGACGTCGACCAGGAAGGAACCGGTCGGCGGGACCGCCGCCAGCCAGACCAGACCGGCCGCGAGGACCAGCAGACCGCCGGCGATGAGCGGCTTGGCGCCGACCTTCATCATCAGGCGCGAGGTGATGGCCGTCATGAAGACCATGAGGAGGCCGGTCATCGGGAGCAGCGCGGCACCGGACTCGAAGGCGCCGAAGCCGAGGACCTGCTGGAGGTACAGGTTGAGGAAGTACCACATCGGGATCCAGGCGGCACCGAGCAGCGTCATCGCCAGGTTGGCCGAGCCGAGCCGCGGGACCCGCCAGACGCTGAGCGGCATCAGCGGCTCGCGGACGGACTTCTGGATCACGAGGAAGAGGACCAGGAGGGCGGCGGCGCCGATCAGCTGGAGGATCGTGCCGGTGGAGCCCCAGCCGACCTCGGGGGCGCGGACGACGGCGAAGACGGCGAGCGCGAGGCCGGCGGTGACGGCGACGGCGCCGAGGACGTCGACGGAGCCGCGGCGGGACTCGACGTTCGGGAGCAGCTTGGTGGCGGCGAGGGTGGCGAGGCCGATCGGGATGTAGATGATGAAGACCCACTGCCAGCTCATCCACTCGGTGAAGACGCCGCCGAGGAAGACGCCCGCGGTGCCGCCGGCCGGGGCCGCGGCGCCGTACAGCGCCATCGCCTTGCCGAGCTCCTTCGGGTCGTGCATGAAGAGCATCATCAGCAGGGTCATGGCGGAGGGCGCGATGAGCGCGCCGCCGACGCCCTGGACGGCGCGGCCGACGATTTCGACCCAGGCGGTCTGCGCGGCGGCGGCCACGACCGAGCCGGCGATCATGACGGCCCAGCCGGAGACGAAGATCCTGCGGGCTCCGACGAGGTCGGAGAGGCGCCCGCCGAGGAGGAGCAGACCGCCGAAGACGATCACGTAGGCGTTGAAGATCCACTGGAGCTCGCTCTGCGAGAAGCCCAGGTCCTTCTGCATCTCGGGGAGCGCCACTCCGATGATCGAGGTGTCCATGATGACCATGAACTGGGCGGCGGCGAGCACGAGGAGTGCCCACCAGCGCCGGGGGTTGACGTTTGACATCGCACTGCCCTTCACTCGCGGCCGACCGGTGGCCTGGGCCGGTTACATACCCCTGGGGGGTACCTTCGCGGAGCACCGTAGCATACCCATGGGGGGTATGTAAGGGCGGGACGGGGACGAGGCGGGGGAGAGCTTCCGCCGGTATCCGGGCCCCTCCGGCGGGCACAATGCGCCCATGACCGCACCCGAGGACAGCGCACCCGGGGAGAGCGACCTCCTCCGCCGCTGGAACGCCACCCTGCTCGCCGCCCGCGCCGGCCGCGAGGGCCCCGACCCCGCCCCGTACGGCCGCGACCTGCTGGGCCGCTGGGCCGAGCCCCAGCGCCGCTACCACACGGTCGCCCACCTGCGGGCGGTCCTGGACCGGATCGACGAGCTCGCCGACCAGGGCGGCGAGGGCGGGGAGCTCGAACTCGTCCGGCTCGCCGCCTGGTTCCACGACGCCGTCTACCGCCCCGACCGCTCCGAGAACGAGGAGCGCTCGGCGTCCCTCGCCGAACGCGCCCTGACCGAAGCCGGGTTGACGCCCCACGAGGTGGCGGAGGTGGCCCGCCTGGTCCGCCTCACCGTCACCCACGACCCGGAGCCCGGCGACCTCAACGGCGAGACCCTCTGCGACGCCGACCTCGCGGTCCTGGCGAGCGACCCCGATACGTACCGGGGGTATGCGGCGGCGGTTCGCGAGGAGTACGCCTTCGTCCCCGACGACGCCTTCCGCCAGGGCCGCGCCGCCGTCCTGCGCCACCTCCTCGACCTGCCCCGCCTCTTCCGCACCCCGTACGGCGCGGCGGCGTGGGAGGAGAGGGCGCGGGAGAACGTGGAGAAGGAACTCGCGGGACTGACGGCTCCGTAGCCGCCGCGCGGGGGCGTCCGGGCGGCCCGCCGGGGGCGTGCCGCCGGCGCCCCGGCGACGGGGCGACGCACCCGTCTCGCATCGCGAGAAGCCGGCCGATCACGGAATGACAGGCACAAAGATCGGGTTGGCACATGTCATGCCGTCTTCCTCAGCCGACCCCGTCCCCACCCCCTCCCCCGCCGCCCGGATGCCGGCGGCCGTCTACGTCCTCGGCCTCTCCGTCTTCGCGCTCGGCACGAGCGAGTTCATGCTCTCCGGCCTGCTGAAGTCCATCGCGAAGGACATGGACGTCTCCATCCCCCAGGCCGGCCTGCTCATCTCCGCCTTCGCCATCGGCATGGTCGTCGGCGCCCCGCTCCTCGCGGTGGCCACCCTCCGTCTCCCCCGCAAGACCACCCTGATCGCCCTGATCACCGTCTTCGGCCTCGGCCAGGTCGCCGGCGCGCTCGCCCCGAACTACGGCGTCCTCTTCGCGTCCCGCGTGATCAGCGCGCTCGCCTGCGCCGGCTTCTGGGCCGTGGGCGCGGCGGTCGCCATCGCGATGGTCCCGCAGAGCTCCCGGGCCCGCGCCATGGCCGTCATGATCGGCGGCCTCTCCATCGCCAACGTCCTCGGCGTCCCCGCCGGCGCCTTCCTCGGCGAGCACCTCGGCTGGCGCTCCGCCTTCTGGGCGGTCGGCGCCGCCTCCGCGATCGCCCTCGTCGGCGTCGTCACCCGCATCCCGCGCATCCCGCTCCCGGAGACCCGCCCCCGGCTCCGCCAGGAGCTCACGATCTACCGCGACCGCCAGGTCCTCCTCTCGGTCGTGATCACCGCCCTCGCCGCCGGCGGCGTCTTCTGCGCCTTCTCCTACCTGGCCCCGCTCCTCACCGACGTCTCCGGCCTCGACGAGGGCTGGGTATCGGCCGTCCTGGCCCTCTTCGGCATCGGCGCCCTGGTCGGCACGACGATCGGCGGCCGGATCGCCGACGCCCACCTCTTCGGCGTCCTCCTCACCGGCATCACCGCCTCCACGGTCTTCCTGGTGGCCCTGGCCCTCTTCGCCTCCAGCCCCGTGGCGACGGTCCTCCTGGCCTTCCTCCTCGGCGTCTCCGCCTTCTACACGGCCCCCGCCCTCAACGCCCGCATGTTCAACGTCGCCGGCGCCGCCCCCACCCTCGCCGGCGCCACCACCACCGCCGCCTTCAACCTCGGCAACACCGCCGGCCCCTGGCTCGGCGGCACCGTCATCGACGCGGACCTGGGCTACGCCTCCCCCGCCTGGGCCGGCGCCGCCATGACCCTCCTGGCCCTCGCCACCGCCGCCCTCGCCCTCCGCCTCGCCCGCCCCGGCACGTCGAGGGTGGTCATCGGCGCCCAGGGCGCGGCGGCGGAGACGAAGTCCACGACGAGCCGCTGACGGCGTCCGGAACGGCCCCTTTCCGGACGGGACGGCCTAGGCCGGCGGCCGGCCCTTCGGGCGGCGGAGGCCCGCCTTCGTGAGGCGGTGGAGGAGTTCCTTGGAGCCGACCTCGACCGCGCCGGCCGCGACCGCCCTGTCGTACCAGTCGGAGGGGATGTCGTAGTGGTCGCGGTCGAAGCCGCGGGCGGGGGCGCCCAGGGCGGCGGCGAAGGCGTGGAGCTCGTCGAAGGAGACGTCGCTGATCAGGTGGGACCACATGCGGCCGTGGCCGGGCCAGGTCGGCGGGTCGATGTAGAGGGTCATCGGCGGGGTCCCGCGCCGGAGGCCCCCGTGCCGGACGGGCCCGCGCCGGAGGCCCTCGTGCCGGAGGCTCCCGCGCCGGAGGCCCCCGTGCCGGACGGGCCCGGGCGCCCGTCCGTGCCGGCGGGGCCCGGCGTCCCGGCGGGGCCCCTCACGTCAGGCCGCCCACCCGGGCCACCACCACGCCCTGCTTGCCGCAGACCCAGTGGGGGTCGGGGCCGAGTTCCGGTTCGACGTCGAGGGCGTGGGGGTCGCCGGAGGAGCAGACGGGGCAGAGGGGCCAGCGGCCGTACGCCTCCAGGAGGGCGTCCTGGACGTCCTGGGCGACGAGGCCGGCGACGTAGGCCACGCCCTCGGGCCACTGCTCGACCCACCAGCGGCGGTGCGTCACCGCGTCCTCCACCATCGACACGACCTGCGCGGCGGCCACGTCACGGGCCGCGAGGTCGGCCAGCACCAGCGCGCGGGCGGCGTGCAGCGCCTGCTCCACGGGGTCGATGTCGTCCATGGGGTCATTGTCCCCCGACGGCGGCGGAAGGACGAAGGTCCCTCCCCGATCCGGGACGGAGGGGCTCTTGTCCGACCCGCCGCCTGAAAGTATGTTTCAGGCGTGACCAATGACGTGAAGGAAACTTTCAAGGGGGAGGCGCCCCCGGCGCCGGCCGCCCTCGCCGCCAAGGTACGGACCCTCTCCCCCTCCATGACCCGTTCCATGCAGCGGGTCGCCGAGGCCGTCGCCGGGGACCCGGCCGGCTGCGCCGCGCTCACGGTCACCGGCCTCGCCGAGCTGACCGGCACCAGCGAGGCGACCGTCGTCCGCACCGCCCGCCTCCTCGGCTACCCGGGCTACCGCGACCTGCGGCTCGCGCTCGCCGGGCTCGCCGCCCAGCAGCAGTCGGGGCGCGCCCCTTCCGTCACCGCCGACATCGCCGTCGACGACCCGGTCGCCGACGTCGTCGCCAAGCTCGCCCACGACGAGCGGCAGACCCTCGCCGACACCGCCGCCGGGCTCGACACCGCGCAGCTCGGCGCCGTCGCCGCCGCCTGCGCGACCGCCCGCCGCATCGACGTGTACGGCGTCGGCGCCTCCGGCCTCGTCGCCCAGGACCTCGTGCAGAAGCTGCTCCGGATCGGGCTGATCGCCCACGCCCACAGCGACCCGCACCTCGCCGTCACCAACGCCGTGCAGCTCCGCTCCGGCGACGTCGCCCTCGCCATCACCCACTCGGGCTCGACCGGCGACGTCATAGAGCCGCTCCGGGTCGCCTTCGAGCACGGCGCCACCACGGTCGCGGTCACCGGCCGCCCGGACGGGCCGGTCAGCCAGTACGCCGACCACGTGCTGACCACCTCCACCGCCCGCGAGAGCGAGCTCCGGCCGGCCGCCATGTCGTCCCGCACCAGTCAACTCCTGGTCGTGGACTGCCTGTTCACCGTCATCACCCAGCGCACGTACGAGACCGCGGCCCCTGCCCTCGCGGCCTCGTACGAAGCCCTCGCCCACCGCCACTCCCCCCGCACCACCCGCTGAACCCAGGAGAAAGCAGCCCGCCGTGTCCACCACGTACTCCGAACTCCGCGCCCAGCTGGCCACCCTCACCACCGAGGCGTTCCGCCCCGAACTCGCCGAGATCGACCGGCTGTCCACCCTGGAGATCGCCGAGATCATGAACGGCGAGGACCGGACCGTCCCCGCCGCCGTGGCCCGCGCGCTCCCCGCCATCGCCGCCGCCATCGACGCCACCGCCGAGCGGATGGCCCGCGGCGGCCGGCTGCTCTACCTGGGCGCCGGCACCGCCGGCCGGCTCGGCGTCCTCGACGCCAGCGAGTGCCCGCCCACCTTCAACACCGACCCCGAGCAGGTCACCGGCCTGATCGCGGGCGGCCCGTCCGCCATGGTCAAGGCCGTCGAGGGCGCCGAGGACTCCAAGGAGCTCGCCGCCGCCGACCTCGACGCCCTCGGCGTCGGCCCCGACGACACGGTGGTCGGCGTCTCCGCCTCCGGCCGCACCCCGTACGCCATCGGCGCCGTCGAGCACGCCCGCGCCGCCGGGGCGCTCACCATCGGCCTGTCCTGCAACGCGGACAGCGCGCTGGCGGCCGCCGCCGAGCACGGCATCGAGGTGGTCACCGGGCCCGAACTCCTCACCGGATCCACCCGGTTGAAGGCCGGCACGGCCCAGAAGCTCGTCCTCAACATGATCTCGACGATCACCATGATCCGGCTCGGCAAGACCTACGGGAACCTCATGGTCGACGTCCGCGCCTCCAACGAGAAGCTCCAGGCCCGCTCGCGCCGCATCGTCGCGCTCGCGACCGGCGCCCCCGACGAGCGGATCGAGGCCGCCCTCGCCGCGGCCGGCGGAGAGGTGAAGAACGCCATCCTGATCATCCTCGCCGACGTCGACGCCGCCACCGCGGCGCGGCGGCTGAAGGACTCCGACGGCCACCTGCGCGCGGCGCTGCACGCGACCGCCCCCTGAGCAGTACCGAGCCCCCTCCCCTCACAGCAAGGCACCACCGCACCATGAGCACAGACGACAAGAACCGCGCCATCGCCGCCGCGATCCTCCCCCTCGTCGGCGGCGCCGGGAACATCGCCTCCGTGGCCCACTGCATGACCCGCCTCCGGCTGGGTCTGCGCGACCGCTCGCTCGTCCAGGACGAGGCCCTGAAGGCCCTGCCGTCCGTGATGGGGGTGGTGGAGGACGACACGTACCAGATCGTCCTCGGGCCCGGCACCGTCGCCCGGGTGACCCCCGAGTTCGAGGCCCTGGTGGCCGAGGCGCCGAAGCCGGCCCCCACGGCGGAGGAGCTCGCCGACAAGGGCGCCGCCCTCAAGGCGGCGCGGAAGGCGAAGAACGCGACCCCGTTCAAGCTCTTCCTGCGGAAGATCGCGAACATCTTCGTCCCGCTGATCCCCGCCCTCATCGGCTGCGGCATCATCGCCGGCCTCAACGGCCTCCTCGTCAACCTCGGCTGGCTGCCCGCCGTCACCCCGGCGCTCGCCGCGATCGCGAGCGGCTTCATGGCCCTCATCGCGGTCTTCGTCGGCTACAACACGGCCAAGGAGTTCGGCGGCACGCCGATCCTCGGCGGCGCGGTCGCGGCCATCATCGTCTACGCGGGCGTCGCCAAGGTCGAGGTCTTCGGCCAGGCCCTCTCCCCCGGCCAGGGCGGTGTCCTCGGCGCGCTCGGCGCGGCCGTCCTCGCCGTGTACGTGGAGAAGTGGTGCCGCCGGTGGGTGCCCGAGTCGCTGGACGTCCTCGTCACCCCGACGCTCACCGTGCTCGTCTCCGGCCTGGTCACGATCTTCGGCCTGATGTTCGTCGCCGGCGAGGTCTCGCAGGCCATCGGCGACTTCGCCAACTGGCTCCTGGAGCACGCGGGCGCCGGCGCCGGCTTCCTCCTCGGCGGCCTCTTCCTGCCGCTGGTGATGCTCGGCCTGCACCAGGCGCTCATCCCGATCCACACCACCCTCATCGAGCAGCAGGGCTACACCGTCCTCCTGCCGATCCTGGCGATGGCGGGCGCGGGCCAGGTCGGCGCGGCCATGGCCGTCTACCTGAAGCTGCCGCGCAACGGCTCCATCCGCCGCACCATCAGGTCCGCCCTCCCGGCCGGCTTCCTCGGCGTCGGCGAGCCGCTGATCTACGGCGTCTCCCTGCCGCTGGGCCGCCCCTTCGTCACGGCCTGCGTCGGCGGCGCGTTCGGCGGCGGCTTCGTCGGCCTCTTCAGCATGCTGGGCGACAAGGTCGGCTCCACCGCCATCGGCCCGTCCGGCTGGGCGCTCTTCCCGCTCCTCGACGGCAACGGGGGCCTCGGGACGACGATCGCGATCTACGCGGGCGGCCTGCTCGTCGGCTACCTCGTCGGCTTCGTCGCCACCTGGTTCTGGGGCTTCAGCCGCGCGATGATCGAGGAGTTCGACGTGGACCCGGAGGCCGCGGCGACGCCCGGGCCGGTGGCCGCCGGCGGCCCCGCCGCCGACCCCGAGCCCGAGCCCGCGAAGGTCTGACGCCGGAAGCCCTCTTCCGTACGGCTCCGAAGGACAGGGCCCCGCCCCCGCGCACGTGTCGCGGGCGCGGGGCCCTGGGTCCTAGGCGAGCCAGCCCTTCTCGTGCGCGAGGAGGGCCGCCTCCACCCGGTTCGCCGCGCCGAGCCGCCGCATGATCGCGGCCAGGTGCTTGCGGTAGGTGCGGACGGACATGCCCAGCTGGCGGGCGGCCGTCTCGTCCTTGTCGGCCTCCCTGAGCATCGCGAGGATGTCCCGCTCGACGTCCGACGGCAGGTCGACCTCCTCGCTCGGGAGCTCGTCCGCCGCCTCCCACATCCGCTCGAAGAGCGTGACCAGCGTCGCCACCAGGCCCGGCTCGCGGACCAGGAGCGCGCCCCGCGCGGTGTGCGCCGGGTCGATGGGGGTGAGCGCCGCCGACCGGTCGACGATGATCACCCGCTCGATCGGCTGGTGCGAGACCCGCACCTCGGCGCCGTGCGAGACCAGTTCCCGCATGTACGTGAGGGTGGGCTCGTCCTGGAGGATGGCCGCGCCCATGATGGTGCGCAGCCGGACGCCGCGGCGCAGCAGCCGCATGTTGATCGGGTGCGAGACCGCGATGGACTCCTCCGCGAGGACCCCGGTGGGTTCGGTGGTCAGGTCCTCGGTGCGGGCGAAGAAGGTCAGTTCGTCGATGGCTTCCCGCACGGCGTCGATGCCGTGCAGCTGGGCGATCATCTGTCCCTCGCCGACGTGGTCGTCGTGCGGCGAGGGGACGGCCGTCCAGCACTCCATGAACGGCCCCGGCCGAGGCGACGGCCGTCCTCGCCGCGCTCCTGGCCGACCCGGCCCTCCACGGCCGGCACCTGACCCTTCCCGGTCCGCCCCCGGCCCCGTGATCCGCGGGCTCCCCCACGCCCGCGCCCACGGACCTCCCCCGGGCCCCGCTCACCCCCCGCCCGGCGCCGCGACGGCCCCGGCCCGCCCGGCCGTGCCTAGACTCCGCGAGCATGACCACCAAGCGCCACGACGCCCCCGACGCCCCCGGCCTCGCCGCGATCGCCGCCGACCTCGCGCCCACCGGCGTCCTGCGGGCCTCCATCAACCTGGGCAACCCGGTGCTCGCCCAGGGCACCCCGGAAGCGCCCGCCGGCATCACCGTCGACCTGGCCCACGAGATCGGCCGGCGGCTCGGCCTCCCCGTCGAGACGCTCTGCTTCGACGCGGCGCGCAAGTCCTTCGAGGCGATGGCGGACGGCCGCGCCGACCTGTGCTTCCTCGCCGTGGACCCGGCGCGCGAGAAGGAGGTCGCCTTCACCGCCCCGTACGTCGTCATCGAGGGCGTCTACGCCGTCCCCCGCGACTCGGCGCTCGCCACCGTCGAGGACGTGGACGCGCCCGGCGTGCGCATCGGCGTCAAGCAGGGCTCCGCGTACGACCTCCACCTCACCCGCACCCTCGCCCACGCCACCGTCGTCCGGGGCGCCGAGGGCGTCGACACCTTCCGCACCCTGGACCTGGAGGCGGGCGCGGGCATCCGCCAGCCGATGGCCGCCTATGTCGCCGCGCACCCCGGGGTCCGCCTGATCGACGGCCGGTTCATGGAGATCCGGCAGGCCGTCGGCACCACGAAGGACAGGGCGCCGGAGACGGTCGCGCACCTCCGCTCCCTCGTCGAGGAGCTGAAGAGGAACGGCTTCGTCGCCGACGCCCTGCGCCGCTCCGGCCAGGACCCGGCCCTGCTCGCACCGTAGGGCCGCACCGGGCCGGGGCCGGCCCGCGCCGGGCAGGACCTCCACGGGCCGGCCCCGGGCCGTGGGGCTACCGCCCCAGGAGGGCCAGCAGCCCGGCCTCGCGGGACGGGCTCAGGCCCGCCTTCCGCTCCCGGTCGAGCCCCTGCTCCCGCTCCCACGCCAGCGTGTCGGCGATCAGCTCCTCGCGGGGGCGGTGGCGCAGCCCCGCCTCCGCCGCCGCCGCGCCCGAACGGGCCTGGAACCCGCTCCAGTCCTCGGCCACGATCCACAGCGGCAGCGAGTCGGGGCCCATGAACTCCTCCACGCCCTGCTCCAGCAGCCACGCCGAGGAAGCCGGCACGACCGGCCCGGTGTGCCCGGCGGCCGCCCGCGAGAGCGCGATCCACTCGCCGAGGGACATGTTCGGCCCCACCGTGTCGTACGTGCCCGTCACCCCCTTCTCCGCCGCGTCGAGGATCCAGTCGACGAGGTCCCGGACGTCGACGACCCGCGTCGGCAGCTCCGGCTCGTCCGGCACCAGCAGCGGCCCCTCGGGGTCGCGCGCGGCCCGCGCCGCCCAGTACCCGGTGCGGCAGCTGACGTCCCCCGGGCCGCCGATGAGCCCCGCCCGCGCGACGAGCAGCCGGTCGCCTAGCGCGGCCGCCGAGGCCAGCTCGCACGCCGCCTTGGCCTCCCCGTACAGCTCCCGGCCGACCTCGTCGAGCTCGGTCGGCGGCAGGGTCGCGGCGGACTCGTCCGCCCCGATCTCGGCCTGCGAGGCGTACACGTTCCCGGACGACACGTACGTCCAGTGCCGGGCCCGCCCGGCCAGCGCGTCCAGCGCCCCCCGGACGAACCCCGGCTGCCAGGACACCTCGACCACCGCGTCCCACTCCCGGTCGAGCAGCGCGTCGTACGCCCCCGGCTCCCGCCGGTCGGCCGCCACGAGCACGGCCCCCTCCGCCACCTCCCCGCTCTCCCCGCGCGCCAGACACGTCACCGCGTGCCCCCGCGCCAGCGCCCGCCGCGCCACCTCGCGGCCCACCCAGGCCGTCCCGCCCAGAACCAGAATCTCCATGCGCCCCAGTCGACCACCGAACGGCCTTCCCCGAGAACGCAGTTCGCCGTCGGCGCACCGAATGCGCCGACGGCGAACGAAAGGTTTTCCGACGTCCTAGAACAGGCCCTTGAACCCGTTCCAGCCGCTGCTGCCGATCAGCACCCGAGTTCCGTACGCACCAGCCCCGGTGGAGGCGTACCGCCACAGCTTCCCGGCCGTGTCCCGCGCGAGTAGATCGGCCTTGCCGTCCCCGGACAGGTCACCGACACCGACCAGAGCCGAGTACCCGCCCCAGCCGCCACCGACCTTCACCCGAGCCGTCACGCCACCGGTCGACGTGCCGTAGTACCGCCACAGCACACCGGCGGAGTCGAGGCCGAGGAGATCCCCGCGCCCGTCACCGTTCAGGTCACCGGCCCCGACGATCTTCTTGTACAGCTTCCAGTTCGCACCGATCCGAACACGGGCCTTCAGCGCGTGCGTCGCGGTCCCCCCGTAGAAGTACACATCACCCGTGGACGCCTGCCGCGCGACGAGATCGGCGTAACCGTCGCCGTTCACGTCACCGGACGAGGTCAGCACGTCGTACCCACCCCAGCCCGAACCCACGAGCGTGTACGGCGACGACGCCGTCAGCACCTTCCCGCACCCGGGCCGGTACGCCCGCAACTGGTCACCGACCCGCGCGTACACATCCGCACACCGGTCACCGTTCAGATCACCGACCGGAGCGAAGAGGGCCGTCGTGGGGAACTTCGTCCCGCTGCCCGCGATCCGGGCCGAGACACCGCCCGTACCCGTACCCCGGTACAGGGACGTCGCCCCCGTCGTGTCCATCACCAGCAGGTCGCCGAAGCCGTCGTCGCCCGCCATGTCCCGCCGCACGGCGGCGGCGCCGGACACGGCCAGCGCGCCGGAGGCCGTCAGGTCGGCGCCCTGCCCGTCGGCGGGCTTCGCGGTCAGGGTCCAGGTGTGGGCGCCGTTGGCGACGTACTTCCCGGACGCGTCCTTGCCGTCCCAGGCGGGGGCGACGACGCCCCGGCCCTCGCCGGTCAGGGTCCGTACGACCTTGCCGTTCGCCTTGTTCTTGAGCGTCAGCGTCCACAGGACGGGCTTCGACACCCACCAACGCGGCTTCCACGGAGCCGACTTGATGTTCACCGAGGTGGAGACGGACGAGTCGGTCACCGTGGCGCGGCTGGTGGTGCCGCCGAGGCCGGCGACCCGGATCGCCTGCTGGGCGTCGACGAAGGCGACGGCTCCGCCGAAGCGGTCGACGGTCCACGTCTGGTTGTAGTTCGTCACGCCGGACGGCATCGAGCCGAGCGTACGGGTGACGGCCGTGCCGGAGCGGACGTCGATCACCTGCACCTGGTCGCCCTCCGCCGCGTAGGAGGTCTTGACGAGGAACCCGTCACCGAGGATCGCCCGGCCACCGCCGCTGCCGACCTGGAAGCGGACGGACTTCTTCGTCTCGCGGTCGTGCACGACGGCGGTGGTGCCGCAGCGCCCGTACATCCACTTCCCGAGGACGTTGAACTCGACGATGCCGCAGTCGATGCCGAGATCGGCCGTGGCGACCGTGGCACCCGTGCGCACGTCGACCGCGCTGACGGTGTCGTTCGCCGTGGACGCGCTCCAGAGCCAGGTGCCCCAGAGGGACTGGTTCGCGCCGGCGGACACCGACAGGACCTTGCCGGTCTCGATGTCGGCGACGACGGAGCGCGTCTCGTAGTTCTCGGTGGCGAGGAAGTGCAGGTGACGCCCGCTCGCGCCGAGCAGCACCCTCGGGCTCAGCCTGCGGGTGGTGTCCAGCTGGACGGTGCGGGTGGTGCCGCCGGCGCCGGTCGTCGTCACCTGGACCTTGATGACGCAGCCGCTGCACGGGGGCTCGGTGCGGAACGCCGGGAGGTCCTCGGTGAGGAGGGTGACCAGCCGGCCGTCACCGGTGTCGATCCACCGCGTCGAGATGATCTCGCGCGTGGTGGTGGTCGGCGGGCAGTTCGCGGCGGTGCCGCTGACCGCGTCGCAGCTCCAGCGCCGGGTGGCCGTCCTCGGCTCGGTGAGCGAGAGGTCGTAGCGAACGAGCTCCCGCTTCGGGTCGTCGGTGTGCTCGGTGGTGAGGTGGCCGTTCGCGAGCGTCAGGCCGGTCCGCTGGACCGGCTTGGGCGGCGTGCTCAGGACCTGCGCGGTGACCGGCGCGCCGGTGGCGGCGTCGAGGGTGACGCGGCGGACGCCCCAGTGGCTGGAGTCGGTGCCGCCGACGACGTACAGGGAGTCGTTCGGGGCCCTCCGCAGGTCGACGGCGGTGGCGGCGAGGACCCCCAGGTCCTGGACGGCACCGGTTTCGAGGGAGACCGCCTTGAGGCGGCGCTGGGCGTAGGGGTCGCCGACGTGGCCGACGAGCCAGTCGCCGAGGAGCGCGAGCCGGCCCTCGCCGTACGAGGCGCCGGGCACGGTGACGGTCTTGCCGGGCGCCGAGGGGACGGCGCGCGGGACGACGTACGCCCGGTCCGTGCCGTAGTCGCCGTACAGGGCGATCCGGTCGCCGCTGAGCGCGGCCTTCAGGGTGCCGGGGAGGGCGGGGCCGGCCGACAGCGGTTCGAGGCGCGCGGCGGCGAAGTCGAGGAGGCCGACGGCGGTGCTCTGGTCGGCCCGCGTGTAGCGGACGACCGCGCCGGCGCCGTCGAAGGCCAGCACCTCGGGGCGGCCGGTGATCCGCTCGTCCGTCGTGACGTCGGCGTCCGCCGGGGCGCCCTCGCCGAGGCCCAGCAGACTCAGGGTCACGGCGCCCTCGGCGTCGGCGCGGTAGGCGAGCATCCGGTGCGCGTCGAAGGCGCGCAGCCAGGTGTGGCCCTCGGGCCGGGCCCGGGTGAGGACGGTGCCGGTGGCGAAGTCGTACACGGACGCCTCGGCCGCGTCGCCGTGGTGGCCGACGCAGCCGACCCGGTCGCCGAAGTAGGCGAGGCGGTCGGAGGAGTCGCAGAAGTCGCGGAGTTCCACCCGCCCGTCCGCCAGGCTCTGCCAGCGCAGTCGCCCGGTCGCCGGGTCGGTGGTCTGCACGCCGGTGCCCGCGCCGAAGAGCTGCTGGTACGGCGGGGTGGCGCTCGGCGGCGCCGGGATCGTCACCTCGTACGGGCTGGTGGACGCGGCCAGGGCGGCGGGCGCGGTGACGCCCGCGAGGCCGGTGAGGCCCAGCGCCGCGCTCAGCGCGAGCGCGACGGCTCTTCGAACGGACAAGAAAGGGGTTCCCCTCGTACGGAAAGTCGATGGCGACGGTCTGTGGAGGGGCGCGGAGGACGGCGTGCGCCGATGGGCGCGCGCGTCCGGCCGGGACACCGGCCCGAAAGCCCCCCCATCCGCCGGCAGCCGGATCGTACAGCCGCGCGAAACACCGGCGCCACCAGGTAAGTCGCCGCCCCGAAGAACCCGCCCCGGCCCGCCGCGGAAAGGCCCCGTCCCGCCCCGCAGCGGCCCCGCGACGGCCTTCGCGCCCCCGTCCGCACCCGGGAGGCCCGACGGCCTCGCAGGCGGCCCGCCCGCCCCCGCGCAGGCCCCCGCCAGACACCCCCAACTCCCGCCCTGACCTGGGCTTTTACCGTCTCCGCCCCTACCCTGGAAGTCGCATCGAGGGGAGATCCACATGACAGGAACGGGCCGCGGGATCCGCACGGTCGAGGACGTGCTGGAGCTGCTGGACGGGCTGTTCGCGCCCGGCGCCGACCGGTGGACGGAGGGCGGCGCGGACTGGTGGGACGGCTTCTACGCGGACCGGGACCGGCCGGTGCCGTTCTTCGTCCCGAAGCCGGACGAGAACCTGGCGGCGTACGCGGAGCGGGGCCTGCTCAAGGGCGGCGGACGCGCCCTCGACCTGGGCTGCGGCCCGGCCCGCAACGCCCTGTACCTCGCCTCGCTCGGCTACCGGGTGGACGCCGTCGACCTCTCCGCGACGGCGATCGGCTGGGCCGAGGAGCGGGCCCGGCGCGACGGCGTCGAGAACATCCGCTTCACCTGCGGCAACGCCTTCGCGCCCGGCACGGTCGAGGGCCCGTACGACCTCGTCTACGACTCCGGCTGCCTCCACCACCTCCCCCCGCACCGCCGCGTCAGCTACCTGGCCCTCCTGGACCGCGTCCTGGCCCCCGGCGGCCTCTTCGCCCTGACGGCCTTCGCGGCGGGCGAGGGCGGCATGGGCTCGGAGCGCCCCGACGCCGACTTCTACCGCGAGGGCACCCTGGAAGGCGGCCTCGCCTACACGGACACGGCCCTCCGCGCCCTCTTCGCCGACCTGACCCCGCTGGAGACGCGCCGCATGCGCGACGAACCGGCGGACTCCCCGCACTTCGGCGAGAGCTTCCTCTGGACGGCCCTCTTCCGCCGCCCGTGACGCACGAGGGGCCCGGGATCTCGTCCCGGGCCCCTCGCGCTTGCGGCACTCGTCAGAACAGGCCCTTGAACCCGTTCCAGCCGCTGCTGCCGATCAGCACGCGCGTGCCGTACGCACCGGCACCGGTGGAGGCGTACCGCCACAGCTTCCCGGCCGTGTCCCGCGCCAGCAGATCGGCCTTGCCGTCCCCGGACAGGTCACCGACACCGACCAGCGCGGAGTACCCGCCCCAGCCGCCACCGACCTTCACCCGAGCCGTCACACCACCGGTCGACGTGCCGTAGTACCGCCACAGCACACCGGCGGAGTCGAGGCCGAGGAGATCCCCGCGCCCGTCACCGTTCAGGTCACCGGCCCCGACGATCTTCTTGTACAGCTTCCAGTTCGCACCGATCCGAACACGGGCCTTCAGCGCGTGCGTCGCGGTCCCCCCGTAGAAGTACACATCACCCGTGGACGCCTGCCGCGCGACGAGATCGGCGTAACCGTCGCCGTTCACGTCACCGGACGAGGTCAGCACGTCGTACCCACCCCAGCCCGAACCCACGAGCGTGTACGGCGACGACGCCGTCAGCACCTTCCCGCACCCCGGCCGGTACGCCCGCAACTGGTCACCGACCCGCGCGTACACATCCGCACACCGATCCCCGTTCAGATCACCGACCGGAGCGAAGAGGGTGGTGGTCGCGAACTTGTTCCCGACCCCCGCGATCCGCGACGACACGCCACCCGTACCGGTGCCCCGGTACAGCGACATCGCCCCGGCCGTGTCCATCACCAGCAGATCACCGAAACCGTCGTCACCGGCCATGTCCCGCCACACGGCAGCGGCACCGGTGACGCCCACGGCCCCGGAGACGACCAGGTCAGCGCCCTGACCGTCGGCCGGCTTCACCGTCAGCGTCCAGCCGTACGCGCCGTTGGCCACGTACTTCCCGGCCGCGTCCTTCCCGTCCCACGACGGCGCCACGATGCCGCGTGCCTCGCCGCCGGTCAGGGTCCGCACGACCTTGCCGCTGGTCTTGTGCTTCAGCGAGAGGTTCCACGAGGCGCCGGGCTTCGACAGCCACCAACGTGGCTTCCACGCACCGGACTTGATGTTCACCGAGGTCGCGGCGGCGGCGTCGATGGCGGTGAGGCGGCTGGTGGCGCCGCCGAGGCCGGTGACGCGGGCCGACTCCCAGGTGTCGACGAAGGCGATGCCGCCGCCGAAGCGGTCGACGGTCCAGCCCTGGCCGTCGTAGTCGTTCCGGTCGTCGTCGAGTTCGCCGAGGGCGCGCTCCTGGTCGGTGCCGGAGCGGACGTCGACCGCGTACAGCTCCTCGCCCCAGAAGGCGGCCGGGAAGACGAGGAAGCCGTCGCCGAGGTGCGGCCGGACGTCGTCCGGGATCCGGGTCCAGACCGACTGGCGCTTCTCGCGGTCGTGGACGACGACGGCGCCGGGGTCGTCGGCGCACCGCTGCTGGATCCACTTGCCGACGACCTCAAGACCGGTGAACTCGCAGCTCGTGCCGAGGTCGGCGGTGGCGACCGTCGCGCCCGTGCGGACGTCGACGGCGGTGACCGTGCCGTTCGTGGCGGAGCCGGTCCACAGCTGGCCGCCCCACAGCGACTGGTTCAGGTTCGTGGAGTCCCGGAGCACGGCGCCGGTCTCGATGTCCGCGACGATCGAGCGGCGGGTGGTGCCGGCGTCGGCGTAGAAGTGCACGGAGCGGCCGGAGGCGCGCACGAGGGTGGCCGGGGTGAGCCGGCTCGCGTGCTTGACCACGACGCTGCGGGTGGAGCCGCCGCTGCCGGGGGTCGTCACGTGGATCGCGACGGCGCAGTCGGCGCAGTCGGTGCGGCTCACGCTCTCCAGGGTGACGAGCCGGCCGTCGCCGGTGTCCGTCCACCAGCGCGGGTAGGTCGCGCTGGGCAGGATCTGCGGGCAGTTCGCGGCCGGCACCAGGGAGTCGCAGCTCCACCGCGCGGTCGCCGCGTGCGTGCCCGTGAGGGCGAGGTCGTACCCCTGGAGCACCCGGTCCGAGGTGCCGTTGGCGGTCTGCGACACGAGCCGTCCCTGGGAGAGGGTCAGGCTCTCCCGGGGGAAGACCCCGGGCAGGGGCAGGAAGGGCTTGGCGACCGGTGCGCCGTCGGTGCCGGGGGCGATCCGCTGCACGCCGAAGGCGCCCGCGTCCGGCGTGCCCGCCACGTACACCGCGCCGTCCGCCCCGCGCTCGGCCGGTGCCCCGGCCCCGACGGTGATGCCGAGGTCGCGGGAGGCGCCGCCGGCGAGCGGGACGGCGTACAGCTCGGCGTACTGGGGGTCGTCCGTCGTGGGGAGCGCGGCCCGGCCGAGGAGCCAGTCGCCCGCGAGGGCGAGCCGCGCGGTGCTGTCGGTGGCGGGGTGCGGCAGGGCGACGGTGCGGCCGGGGGCGGCCGGGTCGGTGCGGGAGAGGACGACGGCCTGGGTCGTCCCGCCGAGGACGATCCGCCGCGCGTCGAGGGCGGCGGACCGCGCGTGGACGGTGCCGTCGGTGAACGCCGGGCCCGGCAGCGGCGTGACGGTGCCGGCGGCGAAGTCGAGCAGGCCGACGGCGGTGGCCTCGCCGACGGCGTAGCGCAGGACCGCGCCCGTGCCGTCCTGGGCGAGGACCTGCGGCTCCCCGGTGGCGTCCGGGAGGTGCACCTCGCGGTCGGCGGGGGCGTTCTCGCCGTAGCCGACGAGGTACAGGGTGACGCCGTCGGCGCCGGTCCCGGACCGGACCAGGTGCCGTCCCGCGACGAGCGGCAGCCACGCCTCGCCGGATCCGGTCTCCAGGTCGGCGGTCCGGCCGGTCGCGAAGTCGTGGACGGTGGCGAAGGCGCTGTAGCCGCCGTCGTACGCGTCGGAGCAGACGAGCACGTCACCGGCCGAGAACGACTCGCCGGGCTCGCAGGTCGGCCCGTAGGCGGTGCGCCCGCCGCTCAGGCCGTGCCAGCGGACCTGTCGGGGGCCCAGCACCTGCACGCCGGTCCCGACGGCCCGCACCTCGCCGTGGGCCGGGGCGTCCGGGTCGCTCGGGGCGGGGATCGTCACCTCGTACGGTGCCGTGTCGGCCGCCACCGCGGCCGGGGCCGTGGCGGCCGCGAGGCCGGTGAGGGCCAGGGTCGTGCTCAGGGCGAGCGCGACGGTTCTTCGAACGGACAAGAAAGGGGGTCCCCTCGTGCGGAACGTCGATGGCGACAGGCGACGGAGGGGCGCGCGGAACGGCGGCACGAAGGCCGCGGGCGTCGCGCGCGGGCGCCGGCCCGATGCCCCCACCTGCCGACTGGCGCGATCGTACAGGTGGCCGAAACCCGACGGGAAGCGGAGTGGCCTCGTCCGAAGGGTGCCGCCGGCCGCGGGGCGCGAAACCGCGGGCGGGGCCGTGCCCCGGGCCCCTACCCTGCCCCCATGGGAGTCAACAGGTCCTCGTACGTGTGCCTGCCGTGCCGGGGCTCGTACAAGCAGGGGTACGAGCACGGCCCCGAGCACCGGTGCCCGCGGTGCGGGGAGCCGATGGTGGGCGTCGGATCCGCGTTCCAGCCGCCGAGGCGGCGGGACGACGAGGGGTGGCGGGTGCTGTCCGTCCTGCTGCACGCGGGCGTGCGGTTCCGCACCAGCTGCTGCCAGGGGTGCGGGCCCGGCTACCGGCCCCGGACGCTCGCCGAGGTGAAGGCCCGCGTCGCGTACGCCCGCCGCACCGGCGAACCGCTCGCCGAGGCCCTCGTGCGGCCCGTCGTCTGAGGGCCGGGAACGCGCCGAGGGCGGCACCCCTGCGCAGGGGTGCCGCCCTCGGTTCGCGTTTCAGCGATGAACCACCGATCCGTTCAGGATCAGAAGTCCATGTCACCGCCCGGCATGCCGCCGCCGGCCGGGGCCGCGGCCTTCTCCGGCTTGTCGGCGATGACGGCCTCGGTGGTGAGGAAGAGCGCGGCGATCGACGCGGCGTTCTGCAGCGCGGAGCGCGTCACCTTGGCCGGGTCGATGATGCCCTCGGCGACCAGGTCGACGTACTCGCCGGTCGCGGCGTTGAGGCCGTGGCCCGGGGTCAGGTTGCGCACCTTCTCGACGACGACGCCGCCCTCGAGGCCCGCGTTGACCGCGATCTGCTTGATCGGGGCCTCCAGGGCGAGCTTGACGATCGCGGCACCGGTGGCCTCGTCGCCGTCCAGCTCCAGCTTCTCGAAGACGCTGGAGGCCTGGAGCAGGGCCACGCCACCGCCGGCGACGATGCCCTCCTCGACGGCCGCCTTGGCGTTGCGCACGGCGTCCTCGATGCGGTGCTTGCGCTCCTTGAGCTCGACCTCGGTCGCGGCACCGGCCTTGATGACCGCCACGCCGCCGGCGAGCTTCGCGAGGCGCTCCTGGAGCTTCTCGCGGTCGTAGTCGGAGTCGCTGTTCTCGATCTCGGCGCGGATCTGGTTCACGCGGCCCGCGACCTGCTCGCTGTCACCGGCACCGTCGACGATGGTGGTCTCGTCCTTGGTGATGACGACCTTGCGGGCGCGGCCCAGCAGGTCGAGACCGGCCGACTCCAGCTTGAGGCCGACCTCCTCGGAGATGACCGTGCCGCCGGTGAGGATGGCGATGTCCTGGAGCATGGCCTTGCGGCGGTCGCCGAAGCCCGGGGCCTTGACCGCGACGGAGCGGAAGGTGCCGCGGATCTTGTTGACGACCAGGGTCGACAGGGCCTCGCCCTCGACGTCCTCGGCGATGATCAGCAGCGGCTTGCCCGACTGCATGACCTTCTCCAGGAGCGGGAGGAGGTCCTTCACCGAGGAGATCTTGGAGTTGACGATGAGGATGTAGGGGTCCTCGAGCGCGGCCTCCATGCGCTCCATGTCGGTCGCGAAGTACGCCGAGATGTAGCCCTTGTCGAAGCGCATGCCCTCGGTGAGCTCCAGCTCCAGACCGAAGGTCTGGGACTCCTCGACCGTGATGACGCCTTCCTTGCCGACCTTGTCCATGGCCTCGGCGATGAGCTCGCCGATCTGGGTGTCGGCGGCGGAGATGGAGGCGGTGGAGGCGATCTGCTCCTTCGTCTCGACCTCCTTCGCCTGGTCGAGCAGGGCGCCGGAGACGGCCTCGACGGCCTTCTCGATGCCGCGCTTGAGGGCCATCGGGTTGGCACCGGCGGCGACGTTGCGGAGGCCCTCGCGGACGAGCGCCTGGGCGAGGACGGTGGCGGTGGTCGTACCGTCGCCGGCGACGTCGTCCGTCTTCTTGGCGACTTCCTTGACCAGCTCGGCGCCGATCTTCTCGTACGGGTCCTCGAGCTCGATCTCCTTGGCGATGGAGACACCATCGTTGGTGATCGTGGGGGCACCCCACTTCTTCTCGAGGACGACGTTGCGGCCCTTGGGGCCGAGGGTGACCTTGACGGCGTCAGCGAGCTGGTTCATGCCGCGCTCGAGACCGCGCCGGGCCTCCTCGTCGAACGCGATGATCTTGGCCATGTGAAGTGGTCCTCCCGGACATGGGGTGGATAACGCTCCAGGACCGCGCCGACGCCCGCGACGGACGGCCCGCACTCCCTCGTGGTTCCTTGCCCCACTCGGTCGGCGACCTCGTCTGCCCGATCCTCGTAGCACTCTCACCTTCCGAGTGCTAACGCCAATGATTAGCACTCGACCCATGCGAGTGCAAGCGACTCTCGTGGATCGGGCAGGGGAGAGGACGGGGGCGGTGCGGGGTCCGGGCAGGGGACGGGACAGGAGCCGGACAGTGGCCGGGCAGGGGCGGGGCGGGGGCCGGGCAGGGGCCGGGACAGTGGCCGGGCAGGGGCGGGGCGGGGCGCCGGGCCCCGCGGCGGCGGGCGTCCGGGAACGCGTGAGGGGCCCGCATCCCTGGGGATGCGGGCCCCTCGACGACGAGACGCCGGTGGCCGATCGCGCCGCGCCTCAGGCGGTCACCTTGACCATGTCCGCCTGCGGACCCTTCTGACCCTGCGAGATCTCGAACTCGACTCGCTGGCCCTCTTCGAGGCTGCGGTACCCATCCATCTGGATGGCGCTGTAGTGGACGAAAACATCCGCACCACCGTCGACCGCGATGAAGCCGTAGCCCTTCTCCGCGTTGAACCACTTGACGGTGCCCTGAGCCATGCCTAACTCCCCTATTACTTACTGGCCCTTGCGCGGACCCGCACTTCACGGACCCGGGTCAGAACCTGCGCCGGAACGCGTCGACCGCGGCTGAATGTATCTGTCCAACTGCCCTCTGCAACAGGGCAATCCGCCGAGAATTCTGAACGGACCGGAAACGGGAATCAGGGAGAAAACCTTGAATTGCGGGGCAAGTCGGGCCGGGCGAAAGGCGCATAAGGTACAGAGTGCGTGCGCTTTTCGGTCGCTTGTTGGCGCGTTCTCGTCGCGTCCCGACCCGCTCTCATATGCGTCCGGCATGAGCGATCGAGGGGACTTCCCCAACTCTACCGCGCTCAACCATGCAGAATTGCCCCTTCCGCTTCTCTCGCGGAAGGGGCAATTCAGTACTGCCGGGCAGGACCGGACGGAACCGGTCCGGAAGGCGGCTCAGCAGCCGCCGGCGACCGCCGGAATGATCGAGACGCCGGCGCCGTCCGGGGTGGCGGTCTCCAGGCCCTGCTCGAAGCGGACGTCGTCGTCGTTCACGTACACGTTCACGAAGCGGCGCAGCTTGCCCTGGTCGTCCAGGACGCGGGCGGCGATGCCCGTGTGGTTCTTCTCCAGGTCGGCGATGACCTCGGCGAGGGTCGCGCCCTCGGCGGGGACCTCGGCCCGGCCGCCGGTGTAGGTGCGGAGGATGGTGGGGATGCGGACGTTCACGGCCATGTCGGTGCTCTCCGTACGGGTGTCGGCGGGTGTCAGCGGGCCAGGCCCGCGTCGCGGAACGCGTCCAGGCTCGGGCGGATGGTGGCGGTCGCCTGAGAGGTGTCGGCAACGGCGTCCAGGGTCTTGAGCCCGTCACCGGTGTTGAGGACGACGGTGGTGAGCTCCGGGTCGATGAGACCGGCCTCGACGAGCTTGCGCGTCACGCCCACGGTCACGCCGCCCGCCGTCTCGGCGAAGATGCCCTCGGTCCGGGCGAGCAGCTTGATCGCGTCCACGACCTGCTCGTCGTTGACGTCCTCCACGGCGCCGCCGGTGCGGCGGGCGATGTCGAGGACGTACGGGCCGTCCGCCGGGTTGCCGATCGCGAGGGACTTGGCGATGGTGTTCGGCTTCTGCGGGCGGACCACGTCGTGGCCGGCCTTGAAGGCGGCGGAGACCGGCGAGCAGCCCTCGGCCTGGGCGCCGAAGATCTTGTACGGCTTCTCCTCGACCAGGCCCAGCTTGATGAGCTCCTGGAGCCCCTTGTCGATCTTGGTGAGCTGGGAGCCGGAGGCGATCGGGATGACGAGCTGGTCGGGGATGACCCAGCCGAGCTGCTCGCAGATCTCGTACGCGAGCGTCTTGGAGCCCTCGCCGTAGTACGGGCGCAGGTTGACGTTGACGAAGCCCCAGCCCTCGCCGAGCGGGTCGCCGATGAGCTCCGAGCAGAAGCGGTTGACGTCGTCGTAGTTGCCCTCGATGGCGACGAGGTCACCGCCGTAGACGCCGGCCATGACGATCTTGCCCTGCTCCAGGTCGTGCGGGATGAAGACGCAGGAGCGGAAGCCGGCGCGGGCGGCGGCGGCGCCGACGGCGCCGGCCAGGTTGCCGGTGGAGGAGCAGGAGAGGGTGGTGAAGCCGAAGGCGCGGGCGGCCTCGATGGCCTGGGCGACGACCCGGTCCTTGAAGGAGTGGGTCGGGTTGCCGGAGTCGTCCTTGACGTAGAGCTTGCCGGGGGCGACGCCGATCTCGCGGGCGAGGTTGTCGGCCTTGACCAGCGGGGTCCAGCCGGGGTTCAGGTTCGGCTTCTCGGCGACGTCGGCGGGGACGGGCAGCAGCGGCGCGTACCGCCAGATGTTGGCCGGGCCGGCTTCGATCCGCTTCCGCAGCGCCTCGGGGTCGCCGACCGGCAGGTCGTAGGCGACTTCGAGGGGGCCGAAACAGAGTTCGCAGGCGAAGATCGGGCCGAGGGCGAAGACCTGGCCGCATTCGCGGCAGGAGAGTCCGGACGCGGGGCCGAGATCGACGGCGGGGGCGGCGGAGTCGGCAGCGGCGGTTGCGGGTGCGACGGTGTTTACAGCCATGGAGGCGAGGCCCTTTCTCCTCATCTTCCTCATGGCGCATTTCGCCATGAGACGGATTTGGCACCTTCCCTAGCCGGGGGCCTCGCTGGCGCAAGACGAACCGACTGGAGGGTTGCCGGGGCTTCAACGGGCCGTATCCCTCTGCCCCTCTGGATGAGCGGTATTCGATTGTGAGACGCGGGTGGCACCCCGACATGCACCGGGCATCCGCGTTGTTCAAGACTGTAACCGAAGGCTTCGAAGGTGGAGACGGTCGTCCGATCCGCGAGATGGAGATCACGTTGCTGGAAGAAGTGGAGCGCTGGCTGACCCGGCGGTCCTGGTCCGTGTCCGACCGGCCCCTGGAGCGGGTGCTCGCCGCCAAGCGGGGGACGACGGTCAGTGTGGTGCTGCCCGCGCTGAACGAGGAGGCGACCGTCGGGGACATCGTCGGCGTGATCCGGCGCGAGCTGATGACGCCGGCCGTGCCGCTCGTGGACGAGCTCGTGGTGATCGACTCGGGCTCCACCGACCGCACGGCCGAGGTCGCGGCGGCGGCCGGCGCGCGCGTGGTCGCCCGGGACGACGTGCTCCCCCGGATACCGGCGGTGCCCGGCAAGGGCGAGGTCCTGTGGCGGTCGCTCATGGTGACGAGCGGGGACGTGGTCTGCTTCGTGGACGCGGACCTCAGGGACTTCTCCGCGGACTTCGTGACCGGGATCGTGGGCCCGCTGCTCACCGACCCGGACGTGGAGTTCGTGAAGGCGATGTACGACCGCCCCTTCGGCGCGGAGCCCGACGGGGCCGCCCCCGGCGGGTCCCCGGGCCAGGGCGGCCGGGTGACGGAGCTGGTGGCCCGCCCGCTGCTCAACCTGCACTGGCCGCGGCTCGCCGGCTTCGTCCAGCCGCTGGGCGGCGAGTACGCGGCGCGCCGCTCGCTGCTCGAACGGCTCCCCTTCCCGGTCGGTTACGGGGTGGAGCTGGGCCTCCTCGTCGACGCGCTGCACACGGTGGGCCTGGACGCGCTGGCCCAGGTGGACGTCGGGGTCCGCAAGCACCGGCACCAGGACGAGCGGGCGCTGGGCCGGATGGCGGCGGCGATCTACCGCACGGCGCAGCTGCGGCTCTCCCGGGGCCATCTCGTGCGCCCCCGGCTGACCCAGTTCGAGCGGGGGCCGGCGGGCTTCGAGCCGCGGACGTACGCGGTGGACACGGAGGAGCGCCCGCCGATGGCGGAGATCACGGAGTACGCGCGGCGCCGCGTGGCGTGACGCCCGCACATGATGGGCTTTACCTACATTGCCCTGTTATGCGCCTCGGACGATCCTTCCTCCCCCGCGTGCTCGCGACGGCCCTCCTCACGGCGGGCCCGCTCTCCCCGGCGGCGGCCGGACCGGCCCGCGCGCTCGGCTACGCGCCGGAGGACGACTCGGAGGTGTACGCGGAGAAGCTGATCGCCGCTCAGGGCCTGCCCCCGGAGGGCAGCCCGGA
>NZ_JBEZUZ010000089.1:0-33874 GCF_040636735.1 Streptomyces sp. NPDC035033
CGTTGGTGGCGGACACGAGGACGACGTCCAGGTGCTGCGCGAGCCGTCCCAGCAGGTCGGGCCCGCAGGGCCCTCCCGCCGGCCGTCCTAGACCAGCGCGCTGCCCGGCAGCTCGACCTTCGCGCCGAGCTCCACGAGCTTCTCCATGAAGTTCTCGTAGCCGCGGTTGATCAGTTCGATGCCGTGGACCCGGCTCGTGCCCTGGGCGGCCAGGGCCGCGATCAGGTACGAGAAGCCGCCGCGCAGGTCCGGGATGACCAGATCGGCGCCCTGGAGCTTCGTCGGGCCGCTGACGACCGCCGAGTGGAGGAAGTTCCGCTGGCCGAAGCGGCAGTCGGAGCCGCCCAGGCACTCGCGGTACAGCTGGATGTGGGCCCCCATCTGGTTGAGCGCCGAGGTGAAGCCGAGCCGGGACTCGTACACCGTCTCGTGGACGATGGAGAGGCCGGACGCCTGCGTCAGGGCGACCACCAGCGGCTGCTGCCAGTCGGTCTGGAAGCCGGGGTGCACGTCGGTCTCCAGGTGGATCGCGTTCAGCGAGCCGCCCGGGTGCCAGAAGCGGATGCCCTCGTCGTCGATCTCGAAGGCGCCGCCGACCTTCCGGTAGGTGTTGAGGAAGGTCATCATCGAGCGCTGCTGGGCGCCGCGCACGTAGATGTTGCCCTCGGTGGCCAGCGCCGCGGACGCCCAGGAGGCCGCCTCCAGGCGGTCCGGGATCGCCCGGTGGGTGTAGCCGTCGAGCTTGTCGACACCGGTGATCCGGATGGTCCGGTCGGTGTCCATGGAGATGATCGCGCCCATCTTCTGCAGCACGCAGATCAGGTCCTCGATCTCCGGCTCCACGGCCGCGTTCGACAGCTCGGTGACGCCCTCGGCGAGGACGGCGGTGAGCAGCACCTGCTCGGTCGAGCCGACCGAGGGGTACGGGAGGCGGATCTTGCAGCCGCGAAGGCGCTGCGGGGCCTCCAGGTACTGGCCGTCGGCCCGCTTCTCGATGGTCGCGCCGAACTGGCGGAGCACGTCGAAGTGGAAGTCGATCGGCCGGCCGCCGATGTCGCAGCCGCCCAGGCCCGGGATGAAGGCGTGGCCGAGGCGGTGCAGCAGCGGGCCGCAGAAGAGGATCGGGATGCGCGACGAGCCGGCGTGGGCGTCGATGTCGGCGACGTTGGCGGACTCGACGTGCGTCGGGTCGAGCACCAGCTCGCCGGGCTCCTCCCCGGGACGGACCGTCACCCCGTGCAGCTGGAGCAGCCCGCGGACGACGCGGACGTCACGGATGTCCGGTACGTTGCGCAGTCGGCTGGGACCGCTGCCGAGCAGGGCGGCGACCATCGCCTTGGGCACGAGGTTCTTCGCGCCGCGGACGCGGATCTCACCCTCCAGCGGGGTTCCGCCGTGGACGAGCAGTACGTCATGGCTGTCTGTGCCGGTCATGAATCTCGCGTTCCGGAGTCGTCGGTCGGGTGGCCAGAGAAAAGGGTAAGGGGCCATTGGACCCCGATCGGGCCGGGCGAGGGCCCTGGCAGATGTAATGAATTCGGCACAACACCCTCCGTTTCCGCGATCTTGCGGACTGTCACCGTCCGCTTCCCCCGGACGGCCGGTCCGGGCCCTCCTGTCCCGCCCCTCCCGACCTGCGGGGCTCGCTCTCCTTTCCCCGGGTTTCCCCGGGTTTTCCGGCATTGCGCCCGAGAACCTCCGCGCGCGCCGAAGATGCGGGATCATGTGTCGCATGACCGAGGTGTCCTCGCTCACAGGACGGCTGCTCGTGGCCACCCCCGCCCTCGCGGACCCGAACTTCGACCGCGCGGTCGTGCTGCTGCTCGACCACGACGAGGAGGGCTCGCTCGGCGTGGTCCTCAACCGGCCGACGCCGGTCACCGTCGGCGACGTGCTCGCCCCCTGGGCGGAGCTGGCCGGCGAGCCGGGCGTCGTCTTCCAGGGCGGCCCCGTCTCGCTCGACGCGGCCCTCGGCCTCGCCGTCATCCCCGGCGACGAGGGCCCGCTCGGCTGGCGCCGGGTCTTCGGCGCGATCGGCCTCGTCGACCTGGAGACCCCGCCCGAACTCCTCGGCCCCGCCCTCGGCGCGCTCCGCATCTTCGCCGGGTACGCGGGCTGGGGCCCGGGCCAGTTGGAGACCGAGCTGACCGAAGGCGCCTGGTACGTCGTCGAGTCGGAGCCCGGCGACGTCTCCTCCCCGACCCCCGAGACCCTCTGGCGCCAGGTCCTCCGCCGCCAGCGCGGCGACCTCGCCATGGTCGCCACCTACCCGGACGACCCGTCGCTCAACTGAGCCCCGCCGCTCCCAGTACCCTTGGGTCCCATGAGCACTCTCGAGCCCGAGCGCGGGGCAGGTACGGGAACCCTCGTGGAGCCGACGCCGCAGGTGTCCCACGGTGACGGTGACCACGAGCGCTACGCCCACTACGTCCAGAAGGACAAGATCATGGCGAGTGCCCTCGACGGCACTCCCGTCGTCGCACTGTGCGGGAAGGTCTGGGTGCCGGGGCGCGACCCCAAGAAGTACCCGGTCTGTCCGATGTGCAAGGAGATCTACGAGTCCATGGGCTCGGGCGGAGACAAGGACAAGGACAAGGGCGGCAAGGGGAAGTAACCCCTCCTCCGGTCCGGTCGGGGACGGCCCCCGTCGTACGCGCCAGCGGTGCGTACGACGGGGGCCGTCCCGTTTTTCCGGGCCCGCGCCGGGCCCGCTCCGGGTCTCGCGCCGGGCCCTTCCCGGACCGGTTCCGGACCTCGCGCCGGGCCCTCCCCGGGCCGGTTCCGGGTCGTTCCCGGTGTCCTCCGGCGGGCTCGAAGTGGTCGAGACCTCTTGTCGTGATCGCCCGGCGCGCCTAACCTCACCGCTGTTGTTGTGCAAAGCGAAACGCCCGTTGCGCATGGTGCAACGCACAGTCGGAGGGGAACCGCCTTGAAGCTTCCTGCCCGGATCACCGCCCCCGTCGCCCTGCCGCTCGCCGCCCTCGTCCTCGCCGCCTGCGCGCCCCAGACCTCCGCCCCCGCCGCCGGCGGGGACGAGAGGAGCGGCACCCTGCGCGTCTGGCTCTTCCAGGAGGTCGCCAACCAGCCCAAGGCGAAGGTCGTCGACCAGGCCGTCGCCGCCTTCGAGGAGAAGCACCCCGGCACCGAGGTCGAGGTCGAGTACATCCCCGTCGAGACCCGCGCCCAGCGCGTCACGGCGGCCTTCAACGACCCCGCGTCCGCGCCCGACGTCATCGAGTACGGCAACACCGACACCGCCGGCTACGTCGAGGACGGCGGACTCGCCGACGTCACCGCCGAGTTCGCCGCCTGGGACCAGGCCGCCGACACCGACGCCACCGCCCGGCAGTCCGTCACCGTCGGCGACAAGGTGTACGGAGCCCCCCTCTTCGTCGGCGTCCGCGCCCTCTACTACCGCACCGACGTCTTCCGCGAGCTCGGCCTCACCCCGCCCAGGACCCAGGACGAACTCGTCACGACCGCGAAGAAGATACGCGAGGCCAGGCCCGAGCTGTACGGCATCGCCGTCGGCGGCGCCTACACCTACGGCGCCCTGCCCTTCGTCTGGGCCGCCGGCGGCGACCTCGCCGCCAAGGACGCCTCCGGCGCCTACAAGGCGGCCCTGAACAGCGACGCCGCCGTCCGGGGCCTCACCACCTACACCTCGCTCCTCGGCGACGACAACTGCCCCGCCGCCACCTGCGCCCAGATGGGCGGCAACGCCACCGTCACCGCCTTCGCCGCCGGCAAGGCCGGCATGGCCATCGGCGGCGACTTCAGCCACGCCGCCGTCGAGGCGGGCGAGGTCAAGGGCGCGTACGCCGTCGTCCCGCTGCCCGGCACCACCCCCGGCTCCATCGCCCCCGCCTTCGCCGGCGGCAACAACATCGGCGTCCTCAGGTCCACCTCGCACCGCACCCTCGCCGTCGAGCTGATGAAGAGCCTCGCCGGCAAGGAGACCCAGGCGAAGCTGTTCGACGCCATGGGCTTCCTGCCCACCTTCACCGACGTCCGCGCCGACGCCGCCACGCGCAAGCCCTTCGTCAAGCCGTTCATCGACACCCTCGCCGCCGGCACGAAGTTCGTGCCCGCCACCGCCGCCTGGGGCCGCATCGACTCCTCGCTCGTCGTCCCCACGATGCTCCAGGAGATCGCGAGCGGCCGGAAGGACGTCAGGACGGCCGCCGGCGACGCGGCGAAGAAGATGGACGCGGCCTTCGCCGAGGCGGGCTGAGGCGGATGACCGTCGCCCTCGCCGACCGCCGGCCCCGGAGCCGTACCGAAGGAGGACGCACCGGGAAGGACCGCACCGGGAAGGACCGCACCGGGAAGGACCGCACCGGGAAAGGCCGTACCGGCACCTCCGCCTGGACCCCCTGGCTCTACCTCCTGCCCGCCCTCGCCGTCCTCGGCGGCCTCCTCGTCTACCCCGTCTACCAACTGGGCCTGATCTCCTTCCTGGAGTACACCCAGGCCCAGGTCAGCGGCGGCCAACCCACCTCCTTCCAGGGCCTCGGCAACTACGCGGCGCTCTTCCGCGACGCCCAGTTCCGCGAAGTCCTGCTCGCCACCGTCGTCTTCGCCGCCGCCTGCGTCGCCGGCACCCTCGTCGTCGGCTGCGCCCTCGCCGTCCTGCTCACCCGGGTACGGGCGCTGCCCCGGCTCGCCCTGATGCTGGCCGCGCTCGGCGCCTGGGCCACCCCGGCCGTCACCGGCTCCACCGTCTGGGTCTTCCTCTTCGACGCCGACTTCGGACCGGTCAACAAGCTCCTCGGCCTCGGCGACCTCTCCTGGACCTACGGGCGGTACAGCGCCTTCGCGCTCGTCCTCCTCGAAGTCGTCTGGTGCTCGTTCCCGTTCGTGATGGTCACCGTCTACGCCGGGATCCGGGCCGTCCCCACCGAGGTCCTGGAGGCCGCCGCCCTCGACGGCGCCTCCCCGTGGCGGATCTGGCGCTCCGTGACCGCGCCGCTGCTCCGCCCGATCCTCGCCGTCGTCACCATCCAGTCCGTCATCTGGGACTTCAAGGTCTTCACCCAGATCTACGTCATGACCAACGGAGGCGGCATCGCCGGCCAGAACCTGGTCCTCAACGTGTACGCGTACCAGAAGGCCTTCGCCTCCTCCCAGTACAGCCTGGGCGCGGCGATCGGCGTCGTCATGCTGCTGATCCTGCTCGCCGTGACCCTGGTGTACCTGCGGCTGCTGCGCCGCCGGGGGGAGGAACTGTGACCGGCCTCCGGATCCGCCGCCCCGGGCGGCTGCTCGCCGAGGCGGCCGCGCTCCTCACCGCCGCCGTCGTCGCCTTCCCGCTCTACTGGATGGTCCTCTCCGCCCTGAAGCCGGCCGGCGAGATCCAGTCGACCGAGCCCCGCCCCTGGACGCTCTCCCCGTCCCTCGACTCCTTCCGGCGCGTCTTCGAGCAGCAGGACTTCGGCCGCTACTTCCTCAACAGCCTGCTGGTGGCCGGGGCGGTCGTCCTCGCCTCCGCCGTCATCGCCTTCCTCGCGGCCACCGCCGTCACCCGCTTCCGCTTCCGGTTCCGCACCACCCTGCTGGTGATGTTCCTGGTGGCGCAGATGGTGCCGGTGGAGGCGCTGACCATCCCGCTCTTCTTCCTCATGCGGGACGCCGGACTCCTCAACACCCTCGGCTCGCTCGTCCTGCCGCACCTCGCCTTCTCGCTGCCCTTCGCGATCTGGATGCTGCGCGGCTTCGTCCGGGCCGTGCCGGAGGCCCTGGAGGAGCAGGCCCGGATCGACGGGGCGAGCCACGCCCGCTTCCTGTGGACGATCCTCTTCCCGCTGGTCCTCCCCGGGCTCGTCGCGACCAGCGTCTTCTCGTTCATCTCGACCTGGAACGACTTCCTGTTCGCCAAGTCGTTCCTCATCAGCGACACCTCGCAGTCCACCCTTCCGATGGCACTGCTCGTCTTCTTCAAGCCCGACGAGAACGACTGGGGAGGGATCATGGCCGGATCGACCGTGATGACCGTCCCGGTGCTCGTCTTCTTCGTACTCGTACAGCGCCGCCTGGTCTCCGGACTGGGCGGCGCGGTGAAGGACTGACGTGATGACAGAGACGGACCTGATCCCCGCGCCCCTGGAGGCCCGCACCGAGGGCGACGGCCCCGGGTGCTTCTCCCTCGACGAGCGGACCACCCTGGACGCCGGCCCGGGCACCGGGGGCACCGCCCGCTGGCTGCGCTCCGTCCTCGGCGCCGCCACCGGCCTCCCCCTCGCCGACGGCCCCGGCCCGCACGCGATCCGGCTGCGCCTCTCCCCGGAGGCGGAGCAGAAGTACGGCCCCGAGGGCTACCGCCTCTCCACCGAGGACCCGGAGGCGGCCGTCACCCTCGACGGCGGCGGCCCCGCCGGCCTCTTCTGGGGCGCCCAGACCCTGCGCCAGCTCCTCGGCCCCGACGCGTACCGGCGGGCTCCCGTCCGCCCCGGCGCGGACTGGGAGCTGCCGTACCTGACCGTCACCGACCGCCCCCGCTTCGGCTGGCGCGGCCTCCTCCTCGACGTCTCCCGGCACTTCACCGCCAAGGAGGACGTGCTGCGGCTGCTCGACCTGATGGCCGCGCACAAGCTGAACGTCTTCCACCTCCACCTCACCGACGACCAGGGGTGGCGGATCGAGATCCGGCGGTACCCCCGCCTCACCGAGGTCGGCGCCTGGCGGGCCCGCTCCAAGCGGGGCCACCGCGCCTCGCCGCTGTGGGACGACACCCCGCACGGCGGCTTCTACACCCAGGACGACATCCGGGAGATCGTGGCGTACGCCGCCGAGCGGCACATCACCGTCGTCCCGGAGATCGACCTCCCCGGCCACTCGCAGGCCGCCATCGCCGCGTACCCCCGGCTCGGCAACACCGACGTCGTCGACACCTCCGCGCTCACCGTCTGGGACACCTGGGGCGTCAACCCGAACGTCCTCGCCCCCACCGAGGAGGTGCTCCGCTTCTACGAGGGCGTCCTGGAGGAGGTCCTGGAGCTCTTCCCGTCGACCTTCGTCCACATCGGCGGCGACGAGTGCCCCAAGGACCAGTGGAAGGCGTCCCCGGCCGCCCAGGCCCGGATCGCCGAGCTCGGCGTGGGCGACGAGGAAGGGCTCCAGTCCTGGTTCGTCCGCCACTTCGACCGCTGGCTCGCCGACCGGGGCCGCCGCCTCATCGGCTGGGACGAGATCCTGGAGGGCGGCCTCGCCGAGGGCGCGGCCGTCTCCTCCTGGCGGGGGTACGGGGGCGGGATCGCCGCCGCGGAGGCCGGGCACGACGTCGTCATGTGCCCCGAGCAGCAGGTCTACCTCGACCACCGGCAGGACGGCGGCGAGCACGAGCCGGTGCCGATCGGCTTCGTCCGCACCCTGGAGGACGTCTACCGCTTCGAACCGGTCCCGCCCGGCCTCTCCGAGGCGGCGGCCCGGCACGTCCTGGGCACCCAGGCCAACGTGTGGACCGAGGTCATGGAGAACCGCGACCGCGTCGACTACCAGGTCTTCCCCCGCCTCGCCGCCTTCGCCGAGGTCGCCTGGTCCGCCCTGCCCGCCCCCGCCGAGCGCGACACGGCCGGCTTCCTGCGCCGCATGGAGACCCACTACCGGCGCCTCGACGCCCTCGGCGTCGCCTACCGGCCGCCCGCCGGCCCCGCCCCCTGGCAGCGCCGCCCCGGTCTCCTCGGCCGCCCGATCGACGGGCCGCCCCCGATCGTGTGAGCCACCTCGCGTCCCGGGGTCACCCGGGAGCGGCGAAAGGGGAGTTACCTTCTCTGTCAGGGCGTCCCCGGGCGTCCCGGGCCGTCTCCGGACATCCCCGGGCGTCCCGGGCGTCCTGGACGAAGGGCCCTTCGCGGCCCCTCGCTCCGGACGGCCCGGAAGATGTGCCAGAGTTGCCACGTCCGGCCTGTGAGCACGTACGGTACGCCCACACACAGGCGCACCGCGCGCCCGCTCGCAGGCGCGCGGCGGCCGGGCACAGTCGGGGACGGACCGGGACAACCGGGAAGGGGCAGCGGGTTGACCACGCACGCACCACAGACGGCGCAGTCCGTGACGCTGCCCGCCTCGCTCGACGAGGCCGTGGCCGCGCTGACCGCCATGCCGGCGGCCGTCCCCGTCGCCGGCGGCACCGACCTCATGGCCGCCGTCAACCGCGGTCAGCTCCGCCCCGCCGGACTCGTCGGCCTCAGCCGCATCAACGAGATCCGCGGCTGGCAGTACCAGGACGGCCACGCCCTCCTCGGCGCCGGCCTCACCCACGCCCGGATGGGCCGCCCCGACTTCGCCGCCCTCATCCCGGCCCTCGCCGCCGCCTCCCGCGCGGCCGGACCGCCCCAGATCCGCAACGCCGGCACCCTCGGCGGCAACGTCGTCACCGCCGCCCCCACCGGCGACTCGCTGCCCGTGCTCGCCGCCCTGGAGGCCGACCTCGTCGTCATGGGCCCGCTCGGCAGTCGCGAGATCCCCGTCTCGCACCTCCTCGCCGGGCGCGACCTGCTCGCCCCCGGCGAGCTCGTGGCCTTCGTCCGGGTGCCGCTGCTGCACGCCCCCCAGGTCTTCCTCAAGGCCACGGGCCGCACCGGCCCGGCCCGCGCCACCGCCTCCGTCGCCGTCGTCCTCGACCCGGCCCGGCGCGGGGTCCGCTGCGCCGTCGGCGCGGTCGCCCCGATGCCGCTGCGCCCGCTGGAGGCCGAGCGCTGGATCGCCGCGCTGGTGGACTGGGACAACGACCGGGGGCTCGCGCCGGAGGCGCTGACGGCCTTCGGCGAGTACGTCGCCGCCGCCTGCGTCCCCGACCCGCCGGGCGACGAACAGCTGCCCCCGGCCGTCCTGCACCTGCGGCGCACCGTCGCCACTCTCGCCCGCCGGGCACTGGGGAGGGCCCTGTCGTGAGCACCAGCAACCACGAGCCGAACGAGACCGCGGCGCCCGCCGCGCCGGGCGGCTGGGAGCCGATCCCGCAGAGCGAGGGGTACGACGAGGGCGCGACCGCCTTCGTCCACCTGCCGCCGGAGTTCATGCTGGACGGGGTGCCCCTGGAGGCCCCGGGCCACGGCTACACGCCGCCGATGATCGTGCCGCTCCAGCCGCTGCCGCAGCCCCCGGCGGCCGATCCGGAGGCCGCCGCCTGGCCGGAGCCGTTCCAGGAGCCGTTCGCGGAACCGTTCGCGGAGCAGGGCCCCGAGTCGCTGCCGCACGGGTACGGCGAGGAGACCGCGGGCGCGCCGATGGCGCGGCCGTACATGGAGCAGGACCCGCACGCGACGGCCGAGTGGCACTTCGGCGCGACGGGGCAGTGGGAGGTCCCGGAGGCGCCGGCCGGTCCGGAGGTGCCGGGGGTCCCGGAGGTGCCGGGGGTGCCGGTCGGCCTGGAGGTGCCGGTCGTCCCGGAGGTGCCGGGGGTGCCGGTCGTTCCGGAGCTGCCCGAGGGGCTGCCGTCGTTCCCCGGCTTCGCGGCCGGAGCGCCGGCGGCGCCGGCCGGGGCACCCGCCGACGCGCCCGCGCCCGTCTCGTACGAGCAGGCCCCGCCGACCCTGCCGGGCGGCGCGCCGGCGCCGTGGGCGGTGCCGGAACACGCTTCGGAGCACGCCCCGGAGGCCGCCGAGGAGCCCCTCGCGGAGCCCGTGGAGGAGTTCACGGAGGAGTTCGCGGAGGAGCCCGCCGAGGAGCCGGAGGCCGGGCCGGAGCCCGCGTCGGAGCCCGTGCCCGCGCCGGAACACGCGGCCGCGGCCGAGCCCGTGCCCGCCCCCGCCCCGGCTCCCGTGTCCGGACCCGCGCCCTCCGAGGAGCCGGTGGCGCCCGCCGCCGTCGTCGAGGCCGGACCGGCCGCCCCGGCAGCCCCGGCCCCCTCGTACACCTCCGTCGACAGCGACGAACACCCGCACACCTCCTACGTCCTGCGGGTCAACGGCGCCGACCGGCCCGTCACGGACTCCTGGATCGGCGAGTCCCTGCTGTACGTGCTCCGCGAGCGGCTCGGGCTCGCCGGGGCCAAGGACGGCTGCTCGCAGGGCGAGTGCGGGGCGTGCAACGTCCAAGTGGACGGGCGGCTCGTGGCCTCCTGCCTGGTGCCGGCCGCGACCGCCGCCGGGTGCGAGGTGCGGACCGTCGAGGGGCTCGCGGTGGACGGGGAGCCGTCCGACGTGCAGCGGGCCCTGTCGCGGTGCGGCACCGTCCAGTGCGGCTTCTGCATCCCGGGCATGTGCATGACCGTGCACGACCTGCTCGAAGGCAACCACGCCCCCACCGAGCTGGAGACCCGCCAGGCCCTCGCCGGCAACCTCTGCCGCTGCTCCGGCTACAAGGGGGTGCTCCAGGCCGTCAAGGACGTCGTCGCCGAGCGCGAGGCCACCGCCGCCGACCACGCGGCCGCCGGCGAGGACGACGCCACCGGCCGCATCCCGCACCAGCTCCCGCACCCCGACCACACCCACCAGCACGACGGAGGCATGGCGTGAGCAGCGACGCGACGACCGCCATTCCCACGCTCCCCTTCGCCGAGGCGGCCGGTGCCGCGCCGGAGCAGCCCGAGACCCCCCTCCGGGGGCTCGGCGCCTCCCTCCCGCAGGCCGACGCGCGGGCGAAGGCCGAGGGCACCTTCCCGTACGCCTCCGACCTGTGGGCCGAGGGCCTGCTGTGGGCCGCGATCCTGCGCTCCCCGCACGCCCACGCCCGGATCGTCTCCGTGGACACCTCCGCCGCCGAGGCCATGCCCGGGGTGCGGGCCGTGGTGACGGCCGCCGACGTGCCCGGCGCGGCCACCTACGGCCGGCGGGTCGCCGACCGGCCGGTCTTCGCCGACGGACTGGTCCGGCACCACGGCGAGGCCATCGCCGCCGTCGCCGCCGACCACCCCGACACCGCCCGGCTCGCCACCGCCGCGATCCTCGTCGAGTACGAGCTCCTGGAGCCCGTCACCGACCCGGAGAAGGCGTTCGCCGCCGAACCGCTCCACCCCGACGGCAACCTGATCCGGCACATCCCGCTGCGCTTCGGCGACCCCGAGGCCACCGGCGAGGTCGTCGTCGAGGGCCTGTACCGGGTCGGCCGCCAGGACCCGGCCCCCATCGGCGCCGAGGCCGGGCTCGCCGTGCCGCGCCCGGACGGCGGCGTCGAGCTGTACACCGCCTCCACCGACCCCCACACGGACCGCGATCTCGCCGCCGCCTGCTTCGGTCTGACGCCGGACCAGGTCAAGGTGGTCGTCACCGGCGTGCCCGGCGCCACCGGCGACCGCGAGGACCCCGGCTTCCAGATCCCGCTCGGTCTGCTCGCGCTGCGCACCGGCTGCCCGGTGAAGCTCACCGCCACCCGCGAGGAGTCCTTCCTCGGCCACGCCCACCGGCACCCGACCCTGCTGCGCTACCGCCACCACGCCGACGCCGAGGGCCGGCTCGTGAAGGTCGAGGCGCAGATCCTGCTCGACGCCGGCGCGTACGCCGACTCCTCCGCCGAGTCCCTGGCCGCCGCCGTCGCCTTCGCCTGCGGCCCGTACGTCGTCCCGCACGCCTTCGTCGAGGGCTGGGCCGTGCGCACCAACAACCCGCCCTCCGGTCACGTCCGGGGCGAGGGCGCGATGCAGGTGTGCGCCGCGTACGAGGCGCAGATGGACAAGCTCGCGGGCCGGCTCGGCATCGACCCCGCCGAACTGCGCATGCGGAACGTCCTGTCCACCGGCGACCTGCTGCCCACCGGCCAGACCGTCACCTGCCCGGCGCCCGTCGCCGAACTCCTCGCCGCCGTACGGGACTTCCCGCTGCCCGCCCTCCCCAAGGACACCCCGGAGGAGGAGTGGCTGCTGCCCGGCGGCCCGGAGGGCGCGGGCGAACCCGGCGCGGTGCGGCGGGGCGTGGGGTACGCGCTCGGCATGGTGCACATGCTCGGCGCCGAGGGCACCGACGAGGTCTCCACGGCCACCGTCCGCGTCCTCGACGGCGTCGCGACCGTCATCTGCTCGGCGGTGGACACCGGTTCGGGCTTCTCGACCCTCGCCCGCCAGATCGTCCAGGAGACGCTCGGCGTCGAGGAGGTCCACGTGGCCCCCGTCGACACCGACCAGCCCCCGGCCGGCGCCGCCACCCACGGCCGCCACACCTGGGTCTCCGGCGGGGCGGTGGAACGGGCCGCGAAGATGGTCCGCACCCAGCTCCTCCAGCCGCTCGCCCACAAGTTCGGCATGTCGACGGAGCTGCTCCAGATCAGCGACGGCAAGATCACCTCGTACGACGGCGTCCTCTCGACCACCGTCGCCGAGGAGATGAGCGGCAAGGAACTGTGGGCCACCGCCCAGTGCCGCCCGCACCCCACCGAGCCGCTCGACGAGTCCGGCCAGGGCGACGCCTTCGTCGGCCTCGCCTTCTGCGCGATCCGCGCGGTGGTGGACGTCGACATCGAGCTCGGCTCGGTGCGGGTCGTGGAGATGGCCGTCGCCCAGGACGTCGGCCGGATCCTCAACCCCGCCCAGCTCGCCACCCGCATCGAGGCCGGCGTCACCCAGGGCGTCGGCGCGGCCCTCACCGAGAACCTGCGCACCGCCCGCGGCCTGGTCCGCCACCCCGACCTCACCGGCTACGCCCTCCCCACCTCCCTGGACGCCCCCGACATCCGCATCGTCAAGCTCGTCGAGGAACGCGACGTGGTCGCCCCCTTCGGCGCGAAGGCCGCCAGCGCCGTCCCCGTCGTCACCTCGCCGGCGGCGGTCGCGGCGGCGGTCCGCGCGGCGACCGGCCGCCCGGTCAACCGGCTGCCGATCCGACCGCAGGCGGCGGTGGCGGCACCGTAGCCGGAACATGACTGATTCGCGCCCCTGTGCGGGGTGCCCGCCCGCACCTGCCGGTAGAGTCACAGGCCGGTTGCGCGGGGTCATGGGGGAGCGGGTCGCCCGACGGCGCGGCGACGATCGGCCGGGCGGTGCGCCCGGCCGATGAGCGTCGACCGCGCGCGGCGCATCCCGATCCGGCTCCGAACACGGCGCGCAGCCTGACCGGAACCGGACGAACGGGGGACGTGATGGCCTGGCAGGAGTGGGAACAGCTCAAGGCCGAAGCCGCGGAGCGGCAGCCGACCCAGATGCAGCTGAACGGAGCCGGCGGAGGCGCCGGAGCGCAGGGCGGTGGCGGTGGGGCCGGCGTTCTGGGAAGCGTGCCGGCGGCGAAGAAGAAGGCGGCCAACACCATCGAGACCACGCTGGAGCCGGGCACGCGGAAGGCGGCGGACGTCGCCGACGAGCCGACGGCCGCGGCCGTCAGGAGCTTCGCGGGCTGGGACACCGCTGTGGGCCTCAAGAAGGCGCACGAGAAGTGGGACGACCAGGTGAAGCGCCTGATGGGGCGGCTGAGTTCGCACAAGGTGGGCTTGCGGGGCGCGGTCAGCACTCTGACAGGAACCGACGCGACGGCCGGCCTGACGGTCCGCTCCGTGCCGTCCGGTCTTTCGGGCCTGGACCGGTAGGAGGGGACTGTGCCGAGCTATCAGCAGATCATGGAAATGGACTTCTCCGCCCTCACCGGTGCCGCGGACGGCTGGAAGAACATGGCGGCCAAGTTCAAGACGCTCGAGGACATCTTCGCTAAAGAAGTCCAGAGCGTCTCGACCGGAGGTGGATGGAGCGGGGAGAGCGCCACCGCTTCGATCCAGCCCTTCGTGGTGACGCGGAAGGAGTACGTCTCCGCGCAGAAGGAAGCGCGCGCCATGGAGTCACTCCTTCGTGACGCGCACGCCGGGTTCGTGGAACTCAAGGCGGCGGTGAAGTCGGCGGTCGCGGACGCCGTCGCCGCCGGGATGAAGGTCTCGGACAGCGGCGTCGCGAGTTACGACTTCAGCAAGGTCGACGCGGAGACGGCGAAGGCGCTCCGTCACGACCCGGAGCTCCCGAACATCGAGGACTCCTACACCCGCACCATCATGAACGCGGTGAAGGCGGTCAACGAGTGGGACGCGGACGTGAAGCGTGCTCTGCTGAACGCCTCGGGCGCGGACGCGAGCTGGCCGGTCGGGTTCAACCCGAGGCCGGTCGGCGATGTCGAGGCGGTGGAGGCACTGGCCCTCACGGACAAGGTCCGTTCGGGGAAGGCCTCGCCCGAAGAACTCAGGCACTACCAGGAGCTGCTGCGCGAGAACGCCGATGACAAGCGCTTCAGCGAGGGATACCTGTACGGCCTGGGCGCGGAGGGGACGTTGCGGCTCGCCGACCAGATGAATACGGCGGCCCAAGACCGCGACGTCTCCGCAGGCGACAAGAAGATCTACGAGTCCATCACCGCAAGCCTCGCCGCCACGATCGCATCGGGCACCAGGGACCCGAACAGCTACGCCTACAAGCCCTTCATGCAGGAGCTCAACAGCTTCGGCGACGAATCGCTGGACAATTCCGATCCGGTATACGGATATCAGGTCCTCGCGACCCTGATGGAGAACGGCGATGGCTACGGCAAGCAGTTCCTCAACGACGTGGGCAGCGGCATCATCGATGCCGAGCGGGGAAACACGCACTGGTCGGACGAGTCTGATCCCGATCGCCCGAACCTTGTGGTCGATCCGCTGGACGCCCTGCTCAAGACCATGAGCGAGGACCCGAAGTCGGCCGAGTACTTCCTCGATCCGGCCGCCGAGGGGAACAAGAACGATCACCTCGCGTACCTGCTCACCGAGCGCGAGTGGAATCTTGAGGGCACGCCCAAGGCGGAAGGCCTGGGCGCGGCGATCCAGGCCGCGGCCACCGGGCACGAGCCCGGCGAGAAGCTCGGCCCGCCCGGTCTCCACACCGAGGGCCAGGCGCGCGTGATGCACAACGCCATCCGGCTGCTCGACAGCGAGATGGGCGGCGACGAGTTCCCGGAGCACCTGGAGAACCTGCGCCGGCCCATGGCCCAGGCGATGGCCGACTACGTGGCGGACACGCACGAGATTCTCGGTGGTAAGAACATGAACTACGGTGGCGTCGGGGGAAGCGACTCCATCCACGGTTCAGGAGACCGGGCGAACATCGCAGTGGGACAGGGCAGCCTCGTGCGGGTCATGCGTGGTATCGCGGACGACGCCCCCGCGTTCTCCCTGCTGTACGACACCGAGCGGACCTATGCCGCGTCGATACTGAACGACGCCCCGAGTTTCTCCGGCGGCCTGCATGACGACAGTGCGGACTGGAACGTCCGGGCCAGTGGTATCGGCAATGCCTTGGGCGCGTTGAACGGGATCGGGCTCGATGTCTATGTCGACAAGCAGGACGACAGGGAGAAGTGGGCGGAAGAGACCGCCAAGTACTCCGTCAACGGCGTCAACGGGGTCGTCGGAGCGATCCCGTTGGTGGGTTCGGCGGCCAGTTCACTCGTCGACACGATCGGCTTCGAATGGGAACAGGGCGTCAAGGACGATGCCGAGGGTACGGCCATACGGGAAGGCAGTGGGCACTATGCCACGGGTTCGGACGGTCTCAACGCGATGATGCGCAATTGGGGTGAGCGTGAGCACATGCTGGACAATAATGCCTTCAGGGAAGCGCGGGAAGGGGCCAATAATTCCTTTGCCAGCGGCAGGGACGCAGCAAAGTCGCATCTCCAGTCGCCGAAGGCGGGATGACGTGCGCATGCGCTTCGCCGGGCTGCTCGTCCTTTCCGTGTTGGCGACGTCCTGTACGTCCGAGCCTGCGTCGACGCCGTCCTCGGACTACTTCTGCGGCATGGACAGCGGCTCGGACGGCGAGAAGGCGGTGCAGCGGACGCTCCGGTCCGAACAGTTCATCACGAACTATCACGTACCGACGGACACGCTGGTACAGCGGCTCGGAGCGGGGCTGCGCCAAATGAAGCCGGGAGGCCATACGGCATCCCATTACACGTGCGCCTACCAACCTCAGCCCAAGAAAGAAACAAAGGGCGTGAGCGTCGAGTTCTCATGGACCTCGCCCAGTGAGCCGACCTGGGACCGAGTTCCACCGGAGGAGATCACCCGTTACGACGTCAACGGTGTCCGTGTCGAGTCGACCTACTGGCTTGCCAAGCTTTCCGTGGCGTGCCGGCTGCCGGGAGAGCTCGACGAAGCCTCCCGGAAAGCAGTGTTCCGGGCTGAATTGTCGAACACGCTGAACTCGGAGAGGCGGGACGACGCCGAGGCCGAGAAGCGGCAGGTCGAGCTCCTCTACATCCTGGCGGGACGTGCCACCGACGCACTCGGTTGTGAGGGCGATCCCCTCAAGGGCGATCCCGTGGCGAAGCCGGTGCCCACCGCGTAGGGGTCCGAGGGATGCGCGCGCGGCCGAGGCCCGCACCCGTGCGGACGGGTGCGGGCCTCGGCTTCTGGAGACCGTGGTCGGATTCGAACCGACGTCACTCGCTTTGCAGACGAGCCCCTGAACCACTCGGGCACACGGTCGTGTTGGTGGCGACAACGACGACGTTAGAGGCCTGCGGAGAGGGGCTCAAGGGAGAACGGCGCCGTGCCACGGGACTGCAATGCCGCTGCCACACGCCGTTCATGGAAGGGCGTGGGGACCTGATGGATTCGGCGCGGTGTGGGGTGGCTGGATAGCGGGAGTAAACGTTCAAGCGGGTGTGGGAGAAGCGCTGTTGGGGCACTGTTCCCTGTCTTTCCGCCCCCCGGCTGGAACCCGACGCACACGTCTGTGCGCTCCCGTGTGCGTGCGTAAACTCCGGGGGCTCGGTGGCGGACGGGGGGAGTGACGTGTCGTTCGAGGACGAGTGGGCCGCGGCGAAGGGACCGGAGACAGGGTGATCACATGAGGCTGCTGGGGATTTCCGTGGAAAGGGTGCTGAAGGGTGCTGCCTCCGGGTTGGCCGTGTGTCTCCTCGCCACCGCGTGCGGCGGGGAGGAGGAGCCGGAACCGGAGCGTGTCACGGCTGAGCAGCAGTGTGATGACACCCTGTCGCCGGACGCGGCCCGCGCTCTGGAGACGGTGCTGAAAACGAAGCGGTTCTCGCACGATCCGAGGGGTGGCCTGGAACGGACCACTGACGCGCTGGTGGCGGATCACGAGAAGGGCGAGCGGAGAACGCCGACGCATTACCTGTGTAAGGCCAATCCCTCCGAACTCTCGGACACGGTCACCGTCGAGTTCCGCCTCTACAGGGACGCCGACCTTCCTGGGGGCGCCCGCCTGGCGGGTCTTCATCCGTACGAGATGGGGGTGGAAGCCATGTCCGGGCCGAGAAGGGCGCGGCTCTACATCAGGTGCACCAGCCCCCGGCTCCAGGGGTCCGACAAGCGCCCCGCCCGCATCATGGGGGAGCTCTACTTCATCAGGTCCGAGCTTCCCGACACCGTCCCCGTCCGCGAAGCCCACCTCACCATCCTCCACTCCGTGACCCTCGCCGTCGTCCGGAAGCTCGGTTGCGAGGGCGACGCCGGGCTGACCGAGAAGCCCGTCCTCAAGCCGTTGCCCGAGTAAGGGGGGCGTAGGACCAAAGGGGGAACGTCGCATCCGACCCGCGACAGGGGTCACCTGGGGATACGGCCCTTACCCTGGGCCCATGAGCGCCCTCGAACCCCGTGATGCCGAGATCACCGCCGCCCCGGCCGCCGACCCACCTCGCGGGTCCGTCCTCGACGCCGCCCACCGGGCGCTCAGCGTCGGCATCGTCTCCGTCGTGCTGCTCATCGCCTTCGAGGCGACGGCCGTCGGCACGGCCATGCCGGTGGCCGCGCGGGAGCTGGACGGGATATCCGTGTACGCCTTCGCGTTCTCCGCGTACTTCACGACCAGCCTCTTCGGGATGGTCGTCGCCGGGCAGTGGTCCGACCGGAAGGGGCCGCTGGTGCCGCTGACGGCCGGGATCAGCGCCTTCGCGGCGGGGCTGCTGCTGTCGGGGACGGCCGTGGCGATGTGGGTGTTCATCCTCGGACGGGCCGTGCAGGGGCTCGGCGGCGGGCTGGTGATCGTCGCCCTGTACGTGGTCGTGAGCCGGGCGTACGACGAGCACCTGCGGCCCGCGATCATGGCGGCCTTCGCGGCGAGCTGGGTCGTGCCGTCCGTCGTCGGGCCGCTCGCGTCGGGGACGATCACCGAGCACCTGGGGTGGCGGTGGGTCTTCGTCGGCATCCCGGTGCTCGTCGTGCTGCCGCTCGCCCTCGCGCTCCCCGCCATCCGCCGGACCGCCTCCGGGCCCGCCGACCCGTCGGCGCCCGTCGCCGCCTGGGACCGGCGGCGGATCCTGCTGGCGCTCGCGATCTCGGCGGGCGCCGGGCTCCTCCAGTACGCGGGGCAGGAGCTGCGCTGGCTGTCGCTGCTGCCCGCCGCCGTGGGCGCCGCGCTCCTCGTGCCCGCCGTACGGGGGCTGCTGCCGCGCGGCACGGTGCGGGCCGCGCGCGGGCTGCCGGCCGTGGTCCTGCTGCGGGGCGTGGCCGCCGGGTCCTTCATCGCCGCCGAGTCCTTCGTGCCGCTGATGCTCGTCACCCAGCGCGGTCTGAGCCCCACGCTCGCCGGGCTCTCGCTCGCGATGGGCGGCCTGACCTGGGCGCTCGGCTCCTGGATCCAGTCGCGGCCGTGGACGGAGCCGTACCGGGAGCGGCTCGTCGTGCTCGGCATGCTGCTGGTCGCGGTCGCGATCGCCGCCGCGCCGAGCGTGCTGCTGCCGGCCGTGCCGGTGTGGACGGTCGCCGTGGCCTGGGCCTTCGGCTGCCTCGGCATGGGCGTGGTGATCGCCTCGACGAGCGTGCTGCTGATGAAGCTGTCCCCGCCGGAGGAGGCGGGCGCGAACTCCGCCGCGCTCCAGATCTCCGACGGCCTGTCGAACGTGCTGCTGCTCGCCGCCGGCGGCGCCGCCTTCGCCGCGCTCGGCGGCGGGGCGGTCGGGCACGCGGTCACGTCGGCCGCGTCCGGGGCCTCCCACCCGGGCGCCTTCGCCGCCGTCTTCCTGCCGATGGCCGCCGTCGCGGCGGCGGGGGCGTGGGTGGCGACGCGGCTGCGGGAGGCCCCGGCGGCCCCGCGGTAATCCGGTACCGGATTGACCCCAGGGCGGTACCATTCTGGTATGGCCATGAACCTGCGTCTCCGCGACGACCAGACCGAAGCCCTCAAGGCCCGCGCCGAGCAGGAGGGCGTCAGCATGCACGCCCTCCTCCTGCGGGCCGTGGACGACTACCTGGCGCGCACCGCGCAGGAGGCGATCGTGCGGAAGACGGCCCTGGAGCAGGCGGCCAAGTGGCACGAGCTGATGGAGCGGCTGAAGTGAGCTGCGTCTACCTCTCCACGGAAGACGTCCTGGTCGTCGCCGAGCACGCGGTCGACGACCGGAAGGTCGTCCTCCGGGACGCGGGACTGCTCGACTCCGCCGTCCACCGCCCGTCGGCCGCCATGTTCGGCGAGGAGGCGTATCCCGACCTCGTGACCAAGGCCGCCGCCCTGCTCCAGTCGCTCGCCGTGAACCGCCCGTTCGTCGACGGGAACAAGCGCACGGCCTGGCTGTCCTGCGTCACCTTCCTCGCCATGAACGGCGTCCAGCTCCGGCCGGACATCGACGCCGCGGAACGCCTGGTCATCGCCGTGGCGACCGGCGAGGAGGACGACGTCGAGGCGATCGCGGAGGGGCTGCGGGCGCTGATCGACCCCACCGGGCACGGCGCCTGACCCGGGCGTGAGGTGAGTCGCAAAGGCCGCGCCTCCGCCCCGTTTCGATCGAGGTCCACCCCGGGCCGCCGGTAAGGTGGCCCGGTTGTCATATCTGGACGAGCGTCGAACCGGAGATCGTGACTACCACCGCCACCTCCTCACATCACCTCTCTCCCGCCTTCCCCGGCCGTGCTCCCTGGGGCACCGCCAACAAGCTGCGCGCCTGGCAGCAGGGCGCGATGGAGAAGTACATCCAGGAGCAGCCCCGTGACTTCCTCGCGGTCGCCACGCCCGGCGCCGGCAAGACCACCTTCGCCCTGACCCTCGCGTCCTGGCTGCTCCACCACCACGTGGTGCAGCAGGTCACGGTCGTCGCCCCCACCGAGCACCTGAAGAAGCAGTGGGCGGCCGCCGCGGCGCGGATAGGGATCAAGCTGGACCCGGAGTACAGCGCCGGACCGCTCAGCAAGGAGTACGACGGGGTCGCCCTCACCTACGCCGGCGTCGGCGTGCGCCCCATGCTCCACCGCAACCGCTGCGAACAGCGCAAGACCCTCGTCATCCTCGACGAGATCCACCACGCCGGCGACTCCAAGTCCTGGGGCGAGGCGTGCCTGGAGGCCTTCGAGCCCGCCGCGCGCCGGCTCGCCCTCACCGGCACGCCGTTCCGCTCCGACACCAACCCCATCCCCTTCGTCACGTACGAGGAGGGCAACGACGGCATCCGGCGCTCCTCCGCCGACTACACCTACGGGTACGGCAACGCGCTCGGCGACGGCGTCGTCCGCCCGGTCATCTTCCTCTCCTACAGCGGCAACATGCGCTGGCGCACCAAGGCCGGCGACGAGATCGCCGCCCGGCTCGGCGAGCCGATGACCAAGGACGCGATCTCGCAGGCCTGGCGCACCGCGCTCGACCCGCGCGGCGACTGGATGCCGAACGTGCTGCGCGCCGCCGACCAGCGCCTCACCGAGGTCCGCAAGTCCATCCCGGACGCCGGCGGCCTCGTCATCGCCTCCGACCAGGACTCGGCCCGCTCCTACGCCAAGCTGATCCGCGAGATCACCGGCACCAAGGCCACCGTCGTCCTCTCCGACGACGCCGGCGCCTCCAGCCGCATCGACGAGTTCAGCGAGAACACCGACCGGTGGATGGTCGCCGTCCGCATGGTGTCCGAGGGCGTCGACGTGCCGCGGCTCGCCGTCGGCGTCTACGCCACCACCATCTCCACCCCGCTGTTCTTCGCCCAGGCCGTCGGCCGCTTCGTGCGATCGCGCAGGCGCGGCGAGACCGCCTCCGTGTTCCTTCCCACCATCCCCAGCCTCCTCGGCTTCGCCTCCGAGATGGAGGTCGAGCGCGACCACGTCCTCGACAAGCCGAAGAAGGAGGGCGAGGAGGAGGACCCGTACGCCGAGTCCGAGAAGGAGATGGCGGAGGCCGAGAAGCAGCAGGACGAGGAGACCGGCGAGCAGGACATGCTGCCCTTCGAGGCGCTGGAGTCCGACGCCGTCTTCGACCGCGTCCTCTACAACGCCGCCGAGTTCGGCATGCAGGCCCACCCCGGCAGCGAGGAGGAGCAGGACTACCTCGGCATCCCCGGCCTCCTCGAACCCGACCAGGTGCAGCTCCTCCTCCAGAAGCGGCAGGCCCGGCAGATCGCGCACAGCCGCAAGAAGCCGGACACCGAGGCCGACCTCCTGGAGCTTCCGGCCGAGCGGCGCCCCGTCGTTTCCCACAAGGAGCTCCTCGAACTGCGCAAGCAGCTCAACACGATGGTCGGCGCGTACGTCCACCAGAGCGGCAAGCCGCACGGCGTGATCCACACCGAGCTGCGGCGGGTCTGCGGCGGCCCGCCGAGCGCCGAGGCGACCGCCGGACAGATCCGCGAGCGGATCAAGAAGGTCCAGGAGTGGGCCACCCGGATGCGGTGAGCCCCGGCCTTCCGGACAGGGGAGAGGCCCGTACGACGGCGGTCGTACGGGCCTCTCGGCCGTTCCGCGCGAAGCGGGCCGGCACCGGGGCCGGCCCCCACGGACGGCCGACCGGCACCCTCCACGCTACGGGCACGACATAGCCGCATCTGTCAGCCAAAGTCCCGAGGAGGGCCGACGAAGGTCCTGAACCGTCCGCATCCGGTCGCCCGCGCCCGGATTCTGGACGAGGTCTTCCGCTGAGCGGAGCGGGTCGCTACTGTCCCGGCACAAAGCAACCGCCCCGTGGCAGCGCCGCCGCGGAGCGCAGCCGGTGTACCCCTTCCTGCCGGCGGCCTCTGACGTGCGTCGCCGACGGGACCGGCGCCGCGAACCCCGTGGGAGCCCGCCGTCACTCACTTTCGAAGGAGAGGGCGTCGTGACCGCGGAGACCTCCCAGACGCTCGACCGGGGACTCAGAGTCCTCAAACTGCTCGCCGACACCGACCACGGCCTGACCGTCACCGAGTTGTCCAACAAACTCGGCGTCAACCGGACCGTGGTCTACCGTCTGCTCGCCACCCTGGAGCAGCACGCCCTCGTCCGCCGCGACCTCGGCGGCCGGGCCCGCGTCGGCCTCGGCGTGCTGCGCCTCGGCCGCCAGGTCCACCCGCTGGTGCGCGAGGCGGCCCTGCCCGCCCTGCGCTCGCTCGCCGAGGACATCGGCGCGACCGCCCACCTGACGCTCGTCGACGGGGCGGAGGCGCTCGCCGTCGCCGTCGTCGAGCCCACCTGGACGGACTACCACGTGGCCTACCGGGCCGGCTTCCGCCACCCGCTGGACCGGGGCGCGGCCGGCCGGGCGATCCTCGCCGCCCGCCAGGGCACCCTCATCGAGCCCGGCTTCACCCTCACCCACGGCGAGCTGGAGGCCGGGGCGAGCGGGGCGGCGGCGCCGCTCGTCGGCGTGACCGGGGTGGAGGGCAGCGTCGGCGTCGTCATGCTCGCCGACGCGGTGCCGGAGCGCGTCGGCCCCCGCGTCGTGGACGCGGCCCGCGAGGTCGCGGACGCCCTGCGGTAACGGGCCCGCCGCCCGGAGGGCACCCGTGCGGCCACGGGTGCCCTTTTGGCATGCCCGCGTCCGGTCCGGCGGCCGTCAGCGCAGGAGCAGCTCCGCGAGCGGGGTGCGGGCGTGCCGCACCGAGCGGCCCGCGCGGGCCGTGGTCAGCAGGCCGGCGGCGCGCAGGGCGGCGGTGTGGGCCGAGACCGTGGCCGGCGAGACGCCCAGCGCGGCGGCCAGACCGGTGGTCGTCCGCGGCTCCGGCAGGGCGCGCAGCAGGGCCGCCCTCGTACCGCCCAGGACCCCCGCCAGGGCCTCCTCCGGGCCGCCCGGCCCCTCCGGTACGGGAGGCAGGCCCGGGCCCGCCGGATAGGCCACCACCACCGGCCGATCCGGCACGTCCTGCACCAGCGGCGCGCCCCGCCAGTGGAAGGTCGGCAGCAGCACCAGGCCCCGGCCCCCGAGCCGCACCTCCCCGGCACCGGACGGCCACTCCCACACCCCGTCCCGCAGCCGCGAGCCCGGCGCCAGGGCCGTCAGGGCCGCCCCGGGCCCGCCCTCCGCGAGCGCGACCGCGTGCCGCGCGAACTCCGCCCGGTGCAGGTCCTGCACCCGCCCCCAGACCGGCGCCAGCACCGCCCCGTACGCCGCCCGCTGCGCCCGCGCGAGCGTCTCCCAGCCCTCCGCCCCGCCCGCGTGCAGGGACCTGATCCACGCCGGTGCCGGGCCCCGCCCCGCGTACACCCGCTCCAGCTCCGACCGCACGAGCTCCGGCGCCGCCGCCCGGATCTCCGCGAAGCCCTCCTCCCGGGTCCCGCCCAGCACGTCCAGGAACGACGGGGCCGAGCCGCCCGGCACCAGGTCCGCCAGCGGCCCCGCCGCCGCCGGCAGGGCCCGCGCCGTCCGCGCCCGCCACCGCCCGAAGAGCGCCCCCTCGTGCGGGGCGCCCAGCATCAGCAGCGCCGCGTGCAGCTCGGGCACGGGCGAGGGCCGCGGCGCGCACCGCAACCGCGTCCAGTCCTCCGCCGTGAAGTGGATCCGCAGCACGCCCCCGCCTCTCGCTCCGCCCCGGCCCGGCCCTCTCGCGTCGATCCTTTCGGGCACGGTCGAAAGGATCGTCCGGGCGGGCCGCCGGGATCCAGCATGCCGGGCATGAGCACTCCTTCCCGCCGCACCCTCGCCAAGGCCGCGCTGCTCGGCCTCGCCTCCGCCTCCCTCGCCGCCACCGGCTCCCCGGCGCGGGCCGCCGCCGGGCTCGTGCCCGTGCTGCCCGCGCCGACCGGGCCGTACCCGGTCGGCACCGTCCGGCACGCGTTCACCGACCCCTCCCGCACCGACCCCTGGGAGCCGGCGCTCGGGCACCGCCGGGTCGTCGTCAGCGTCGCGTATCCGGCCAGGACCGTCGACGGCTTCCCCCGGGTCCCGCAGCTCACCCGGGGCGAGGCGGGGGTCTTCGGGGCGCTGGCGCCCCTGGTCCGGGGGCTGCCGGCCGCCGGCGTCGACTGGGCCGGGACGCTCACCCACGCGCACGCCGGCGCCCCGCCGCTGCCCGGCCGCCGCCCCCTCGTGCTGTACACGCCCGGCGGCGGCGACGCCCGCACCCTCGGCACCGGCCTCGCCGAGGACCTGGCGAGCCACGGCACGGTCGTCGTCCTCGTCGACCACCCCGGCGAGGCGAGCCAGGTGGAGCTGCCCGACGGGACGGTCCGGGAGTCCGTGCTGCACGGGCCGCCGGACCCGGCGACCTTCCGCACCATGGTCGACACCCGCGTCGCCGACCTCCGCCTCGTCCTCGACCGGCTCGACGAGCTCCCGTACGGCCCCCCGCTCGACCCGCGCCGGGCCGGGATCCACGGCCACTCCGCGGGCGGCACCGCCGCCGCGCTGCTCGCCGCCCGCGACCCCCGGATCCGGGCCGTCGCGAACCTGGAGGGCTACCTCGACCTGGAGCCCTGGCCGGGCCGCCGGCCGCTGCTGCTGCTCCGCACCGACGGCTTCGAGGGCGCGGAGCGGATCGAGCGCTCCTGGGCGGGCCTGCGGGCCCGGCGCCGCACCCTGCGCGCCGCGAACCACTGGGTCCTCACCGACCACGCGGCCGTCGTCCCCCGGCTGCACGCCACCGGGCTGGTCACGGACGCGGTCCGGGACGGGCTCGTCGGCCCCGGCGACGCGGCCGCCTCCTTCGCGGCCGTCCGCCGCGAACTGCGCGGCTTCTTCGCCCGCGAGCTGGGCCGCGGCTGACCCGGCGCCGGGCCGGGCCCGTGCCCGGTCCCCGCCCCAGTAGATTGGGGACGTGCTCTCGCGTCTCTCCCGTATGCCCCGGTCCCGTGTGCTCGCGGCGTGCGCCGTGCCCGTCGTCGCGCTGGTCGCCGTGGCGGGGCTCGCGCCGCTGCCGTTCGCCATCGCCCAGCCCGGCTCCACCGCCGACGTCCTGGGGAAGGACCGGGGGCGGGAGGTCATCACGATCACCGGCGCCCCGGTCCGGCCGACCACCGGCCAGCTGCGGATGACGACCATCCTCGCCACCGGCCCCGGCACGGACGTGGACCTCGCGGACGTGGCCGACGCCTGGTTCCGGACGGACCGGGCGGTGCTGCCGCACGACTCCGTCTACCCGCCGGGGAAGTCGGACGCCGAGATCGAGAAGCGCAACCTCGGGCAGATGAAGGAGTCCCAGGACGCCGCCGCCGTCGCCGCGCTGAACCACCTGGAGCTGGACCCGGCGAAGGTGAAGGTCGAGCTGCACCTCGCCGACGTCGGCGGGCCCAGCGCCGGCCTGATGTTCGCCCTCGGCATCGTCGACAAGCTCGACGGGGACGGCGACGGCGGCGACCTCACCGGCGGGAAGACCGTCGCCGGTACGGGCACGATCGCGCCGGACGGGAAGGTCGGCGCCGTCGGCGGCGTCTCCCTCAAGACCCAGGCCGCCGCGCGCGACGGCGCCACCGTCTTCCTCGTGCCGAAGGGCGAGTGCGCGGACGCGGAGGCCGAACTCCCGGACGGGATGCGGCTCGTGCCCGTCTCCGCCCTCAGCGACGCGGTGGCGTCCCTGCGGGCTCTGGAGCAGGGTCGGGAGTCGAAGGTTCCGAGCTGCTGACCGAGGCTGCGGGGGCTGCCTCCAGGCCGCGCCAGGCGGGGAGGACCGCCGGGGCGAGCGTCACCAGGAAGTAGAGCGCCGCGACGCCCAGCAGCGTGGCCGTCAGCCCCGCCCGTTCCACCACGAGACCGGTGACCAGACCGCCCAGCGGGGTCGCCATCAGGACCCCGGCCGTGCCGGCCCCCGCCACCCGGCTCCGCAGCTCCTTCGGCACCCGCTCGTACATCACGGTCGTCAGGACCGGGTTGAGCACCCCGGCGCCCAGGCCGGCCGCCACCGCCGTCACCAGGAGCGGCGCCACCGTCTCCGTCACCGCCGCCACCACGAACATCGGGGCGCCGGTGACGAGGAAGCCGGCGGTGAAGACCCACCGGCGCGGGAAGCGGTGGCCCACGGCCCCGTAGAGCAGCGCCGCGGCGAGCGCGCAGCCCGCGAAGACGGAGACCAGGAGGCCCTGGACGGCCGGACCGCCCAGGTGCTCGCGGGCGTGCAGCGGCAGCAGGACCGAACTCCAGCTCAGTGCGAGGCCGTTGGTGACCATGACCAGCAGCGTGATGCCGAGCATCAGCCGGTCGCCGAAGAGGTACGCGTACCCCTCCCGCAGGTCGGCGCGGTAGCGCCCGGCGGAGAGCGGCGGCCCGTCGCGGCGCGGTTCGGCCGCCGGCACCCCGCGCAGACCGAGGGCGACGAGCAGCGCGGAGGTGCCGAAGGTCGCCGCGTCCAGGAGCAGGACGGTGTCGGCGCCGACGACCGCCACCAGGACGCCGCCGAGCGCCGCCCCGCCCATCCGGGCCCCGCGCGAGACCGCGTCGTAGAGGCTCGCGGCCCGCGTCAGCGGGGTCCCCGCCCGCTCGGCGAGGTCCGGCACGAGGACGTGCCGGGCGGTCTCGCCGGGGGCGTGGAAGAGGCCGTTGACGGCCATCAGCGCGCAGAGCAGCCAGTAGGCGAGGTGCCCGGTGTGGTGCAGGAGCGGGATCGCGGCGAGGGCGAGCCCGCAGACCAGGTCGGAGACGACGCTGACCCGGCGGCGGCCGATCCGGTCGACGACGGGCCCGCCGGCGATCGCCGAGAGGACGACGGGCAGGGCGGCGCAGAAGGCGACGAGACCGGCCTTGCCGGGGGAGCCGGTGGTCTCCAGGGCGAACCACGGCACGCCGATGAGGGTGAGCGAATTGCCCGCGATGGAGACGGCGTTGGCGGTCAGGACGGTGAACAGGGGGCGTTTGTACGGGCGTTCGGCGGGTTCGGCGGGTTCGGTGGGGATGGACATGGTCGCGCGGTCCCTTCCGTGGGTGGCGGGCGTCTGCGGGGGCCGCCGCGGGGGGCCTTTCCCCGCCCCGCCCCTTCCCGTGCCCGGGGGCTCCGCCCCGGACCCCGGACGGGCCGCGTCCGACCCCGCCGGCGCGTGCGGCACGGGGCCCGGGGCAGGGCCCCGGGTGCGGGAAGGGGCGGCGCGGTCAGTCCTCGCGCTGCGGGAACGCGTGCAGGTGGAGGCGTACACGCGCGGCGTCCGCCGCCTCGGGCACGCTCCGGTACTCGTCGATCAGCGCGTGCAGCCGTCCGCCGAGCTCGCGCGCGGCGGCGGGCGACAGCCGCAGGGTGAAGTCGCTCATGTCCGACGCGCCGGCCCAGTCGGGCCATTCGTGGCGGGTGGCGAGCCAGGTGGACAGCTCCCGGGTGTGGTGGGAGGCCGTCTCGTGCAGGAGGAGGTCGGCCGCGCCCCGCACGTCCGGGTCGGAGCTCCGGTCCAGCGAGTCGTCCCAGCGGATGCCCTGCTGGGCGGCCTTCCACCACCGCTCGCGGCCCTTCCCGAGGCTCGGGTCGTCCGTGACGAAGCCGTGCGCGGCGAGCTGCCGCAGGTGGTAGCTGGTGGCCCCGCTGGACTCGCCGAGGCGTTCGGCGAGCTGGGAGGCGGTGGCCGGCCCGTGGTGGCGCAGGGAGCGGAGGAGTTCCATGCGGAGGGGGTGGGCGAGGCCGCGCAGGGAGCGCGGGTCGAGCACGCGGGTCTCGTGCTCCCGCTCCTGCGGGGCCTCCGCGTTCTTCTCGGCCTTCTGCGGGTTCGCGGCCTTCTCGGGCTCGGGCATGCCGTGAGCGTAGAGATGCAAAGAAGACGTTGCAAGGCTTTCTTTGCAACGTCTTCTCGGCGACGTGCCGGAGGGGGTCACTCCGGCGCGTCGCCCGCCGCCTGCTCCACCAGCGGGATGATCCGCAGCGGCACCGCGTTCTCCATCACGATCGCCGTGGACGCCCGTACGATCCCCTCGAAGGCCACCACCTTGTCGATCACCCGCTGGAGGTCCGCGTTCGACCGGGCCACCAGCCGGCACAGCATGTCCCCGTGCCCGGTCGTCGTGTGCAGTTCCAGCACCTCCGGCACGGTCGCCAGGTGCTCCCGCACGTCCGTGCCCTGCCCCTGCTTGATCTCCAGCGTCGCGAAGGCCGTCACCGGATAGCCCAGCGCCGCCGGGTCCACCTGCGGCCCGAACCCGCGGATCACCCCGCTCGCCTGGAGCCGGTCGAGCCGCGCCTGGACGGTGCCGCGGGCCACCCCGAGGCGGCGGGACGCCTCCAGGACGCCGATCCTCGGTTCACGTGCCAGGAGCACGATCAGCCGCCCGTCCAAATGATCGATCGCCACAGCGCCCTCCGAATGGTCACGATGTACAAGTCGTCCGCCGATACTCGCGCGTCGCTGTACAGGTTGACCAGAGGAACAGCAAACTATTGCGCACCTTGCGGGTCGGCGAGACGCTGCTGCCATGACTGAGATCCTTGACCACACCCCTTCCACCGCGCGTGAGGCCGACCCCTTCCCGGTGAAGGGCATGGACGCGGTCGTCTTCGCCGTCGGCAACGCCAAGCAGGCCGCGCACTACTACTCCACGGCCTTCGGCATGAAGCTGGTCGCCTACTCCGGACCGGAGAACGGCAGCCGCGAGACCGCCAGTTACGTCCTCACCAACGGCTCCGCCCGTTTCGTGTTCACCTCCGTCATCAGGGCCACCACCGACTGGGGCCGCTTCCTCGACGAGCACGTCGCCGCCCACGGCGACGGCGTGATCGACCTGGCGATCGAGGTGCCGGACGCGCGCGCCGCCTACGCCCACGCCGTCGAGCAGGGCGCCACCGGCCTGGTGGAGCCGTACGAGCTGAAGGACGAGCACGGCACCGTCGTCCTCGCCGCCATCGCCACCTACGGCGAGACCCGCCACACCCTCGTCGAGCGCTCCGGCTACGACGGCCCGTACCTCCCCGGCTACGTCGCCGCCGCCCCGATCGTCGAGCCGCCGGCCAAGCGCACCTTCCAGGCCATCGACCACTGCGTCGGCAACGTCGAGCTCGGCAGGATGAACGAGTGGGTGGCCTTCTACAACAAGGTCATGGGCTTCACGAACATGAAGGAGTTCGTGGGCGACGACATCGCGACCGAGTACTCGGCGCTGATGTCGAAGGTCGTCGCCGACGGCACCAAGAAGGTGAAGTTCCCGATCAACGAGCCGGCGATCGCGAAGAAGAAGTCGCAGATCGACGAGTACCTGGAGTTCTACGGCGGCCCGGGCGTCCAGCACATCGCCCTCGCCACCAACGACATCGTCGCCACCGTGCGCGCCATGCGCGCCGCCGGCGTCGAGTTCCTGGCCGTGCCGGACGCGTACTACGACACGCTCGGCGAGTGGGTCGGCGACACCCGCGTCCCGATCGACGAGCTGCGCGAGCTGAAGATCCTCGCCGACCGCGACGAGGACGGCTACCTGCTCCAGATCTTCACCAAGCCGGTCCAGGACCGCCCGACCGTCTTCTTCGAGATGATCGAGCGCCACGGCTCCATGGGCTTCGGCAAGGGCAACTTCAAGGCCCTCTTCGAGGCCATCGAGCGCGAGCAGGAGAAGCGCGGCAACCTGTAGGACCGGCCGGCGCGACCGGGACGGGGCACGGGGCCCGTCCCGGACGCGCGGTCATCCCGCCGCCGCCCTCCCGGCCGGGACGGCGCCCTCCGGAGCCGAGCCCTTCGAGGTCGTGTCCTTCGGGGGCGCGTCCTTCACGATCGCGTCCTTCGGGACGGCCTCCGGGTCCGGCTCGCCCAGCTCCGCGAGCGCCGCCTCCGCCCGCGGCGCGTGCAGCGGGGAGAACGCCGGATGGATCCGCAGCGCCTCCTCCAGGTGCCGGCGCGCCGGGCCCGTCCTCCCGAGCGCCCGCTCGACCTCCCCCAGGTGGTACGTGAACGGGGCGCTGCGCGGCCCCTCGTCGACGGCCCGGCGGGCGTACGGCAGCGCCTCCTCCGCCTTCCCCGACCGGTACAGCGCCCACCCCAGCGCGTCCGCCACCGCCGGCGACCGGTGGCCCTTCGCCCACGCGGCCCGCAGCCGGGCCACCGCGGCCGCCGGGGCGCCGTGGTCGGCGTCCAGCAGCCCCAGGACGACCTCCGCCGAGCCCGGGGCCCCGTCCCCGCTCCGCAGCCGCTCGTACGCCGCCGCCGCGTCGCCGTCCAGCCCCAGCGCCTCGGCCAGCTCCCCGGCCTCCAGGAGGTACTCCGGCAGCGGCTGCCGGTCCAGCGCCGCCCGCCACTCCCGCCGCGCCTCCCGCGTCCGGCCCAGGGCCGCGAGCGCCCGCGCCCGGCCCGCCAGCGCCGGCCCGTGGTCCGGGACGAACCGCAGCGCCGTCCCGTACCGCTCCAGCGCCTCCGCCGGCTCGCCCCGCTCCCACGAGAACCGCCCGAGCCGGGCGTACGCCGCCGCCTTCTCCTCGTCGGTGACCGCCAGCGCCGCCGCGTCCAGCGCCGTGGCGTCGGCGTCCTCCCGCCAGCCCCGGTCCCGGTACACCTCTGCCGCGAGACCCCGCACCGCCGCCCCGCCGCGCAGCTTCTCCAGGCCCTCCAGCGCCTCGCGGGCCGCCGGCAGCTCCCCGAGCCCGTTGTACGCCTCGACGAGCAGCGGGTACGCGTCCCACCGCCGCGGCGCCGCCTTCCGGACCCGCTCGCCCCACTCCTTCGCGCCCTTCCAGTCGCCCCGGGCCGCCGCCAGCGTCCCGAGCCCGAGCTGCGCGTCCACGTTCCCCCGGGCAGCCGGCAGCTCCGCGAGCGACCGGTTCAGCGCCCGCTCGGCCCGCGGCAGGTCCCGAGCGTCCCCGAGCCGGACGGCCCGCTCCGCGTAGGCCGCGCCCAGCGCCGCCCACGACGGCGCGTCGCCCGGATGCCCCCGCAGCCACCGCTCCCGGTCCCCGATCAGCGCGGTCAGGTCCGGCAGGGCCGCCGGGGCCCCCGCGTGCGCCGCGCTCGCCGCCCGCTCCACCGGACCCGGCGGCCGCGCCGGCGCCTCCCGCTCCAGGAACTCCGGCAGGTACAGCAGCACCGTCGCCGCGAGCACCGCCCCCGCCCCGGAGGCGAGCACCACCCGCGACACGTTCTGGCTCTTCATGGGGCTCATGCGCCTCACTGTGCGCCCGCCCGCGCTCGTACGAAGAGCACACCGGCCCTCCGCCCCGGCGGGTTCACACCGTTGGCCCCCGGTGCCACGCTGGGACCATGGACGATCTCCAGACGCGCCGTGCGGCCCTCCACGCGGACCTCCGCGCCGGGCTCCCCGCCGACGCCGTTCTCACCGACCCGGACGTCACGGCTTCCTACTCCCACGACATGGCGGGCTTCTGCGCGGCCGGCACCCCCGCGGCCGTCGTGCTCCCGCGCACCGTCGAACAGGTCCGGCACGTGATGCGGACCGCGACCGAACACCGCGTCCCGGTCGTGCCGCAGGGCGCCCGCACCGGACTCTCCGGGGGCGCCAACGCCTCCGAGGGCTGCGTCGTGCTCTCCCTCGTCAAGATGGACCGGATCCTGGAGATCGACCCCGTCGACCGCGTCGCCGTCGTCGAACCGGGCGTCGTCAACGCCGTCCTGTCCCGCGCCGTGAACGAGCACGGCCTGTACTACCCGCCGGATCCCTCCAGTTGGGAGTCGTGCACCATCGGCGGCAACATCGGCACCGCCTCCGGCGGCCTGTGCTGCGTCAAGTACGGCGTCACCGCCGAGTACGTCCTCGGCCTCGACGTCGTCCTCGCCGACGGCCGCCTCCTCACCACCGGCCGCCGCACCGCCAAGGGCGTCGCCGGATACGACCTCACCCGCCTCTTCGTCGGCTCCGAGGGCAGCCTCGGCGTCGTCGTGAAGGCCGTCCTCGCCCTCAAGCCGCAACCGCCCGCCCAGCTCGTCCTCGCCGCCGAGTTCCCCTCCACGGAGGCCGCCTGCGCCGCCGTCTGCGCGGTCATGGAGCGCGGCCACACCCCCTCGCTCCTCGAACTCATGGACCGCACCACCGTCCAGGCCGTCAACCGCGTGGCGCGGATGGGCCTCCCGGAGACCACCGAGGCCCTCCTCCTGTGCGCCTTCGACACCCCCGACCCGGCCGCCGACCTCGCCGCCGTGGGGGAGCTCTGCACGGCCGCCGGGGCCACCGAGGTGGTGCCCGCCGCCGACGCCGCCGAGTCCGAACTCCTCCTCCAGGCCCGCCGGCTCTCCCTCACCGCCCTGGAGACCCTGAGGCCCGCCACGATGATCGACGACGTCTGCGTGCCCCGCACCCGGCTCGCCGAGATGCTCGCCGGGACCACCGCCATCGCCGAGAAGTACGCGCTCACCATCGGCGTCTGCGCCCACGCCGGCGACGGCAACACCCACCCCGTCGTCTGCTTCGACCCCGCCGACGCGGACGAGTCCCGGCGCGCCCGGGAGTCCTTCGACGCGATCATGGCGCTCGGCCTCTCCCTCGGCGGCACCATCACCGGCGAGCACGGCGTCGGCGTCCTCAAGAAGGAGTGGCTGGCCCGCGAACTCGGCCCCGTGGGGCTGGAGCTCCAGCGCGAGATCAAGCGCGTCTTCGACCCGCTGGGACTGCTCAACCCCGGAAAGCTCTTCTGAACCCGCCGGCGGGCCCTCACAGCTCGCCGTCCTGCGACTCGTCCGACGGCCACGGGTCGCGCAGCCACAGGTCGTCGCGGACCACGGTGGTCGCGAGCAGTTCGGCCAGGCCGTCGTCGATGCCCAGCCGGTCCGACTCGGTGCCCGGCGGGACCGTCCGCAGGGTCCGCTCCAGCCAGGCGGACACCTGCGCCGACGGGGCCTCCAGGAGCGCGTCGCCGTCGGGGGAGGAGAGCGCCATCAGGATGACGCTGCGGTTCTCCACCTTCGTCGGCCAGATCCGCACGTCCCCGTGGCCGCAGGCCCGGAAGACGCCCTCCACGAGCAGTTCGCGGGCGAAGGTCCAGTTCACCGGGTGCTCGGAACCGATGTGGAAGGTGATGTGCACCGCGTACGGGTCGTCGGTGCGGTAGGCCAGCCGGGCCGGCACCGGAACCGAACGCTCGGGGGACAGCACCAGCTTCAGCTCCAGCTCGCGCTCGACGGTGGTGTGCTCGGTGTTGTTCCGCATGACTGCTGCCTTTCGCGTGGGGGCCCCGGACGGGCCTTCACCTGGAGAGAGCGCGGTCCCCCGGGTTCATTACGCGACTTCGGGAAGTTTTTTCCGGGAAGTTTTTCCGGGCCCCTCCCGCCCGGACCGACGGGCCCCTCCCGCCCGGACCGACGGGCCCCTCCCGCCCGGAGCACCGGCCCCCTTCCCACCCCCGGCTCCGGGCCCGAACCTCACGTGGAGTGACCGATTCCGGCCCGTGTCGCCCGAAGGCGGCCTTTCTCGCGGGCTCTTTCTTCCCTCGGGGAGGTTCTTCGTTACTGTGCCCTCTTGGGCGCGGTACACCGGGCGCGGGGCCGCGCGGATTCTTGGGCGTTGTGACTGAACGGAGTCGGGGCAGTGGCTACTCCTCCCGGAGGCGGCGGCGAGGTACCGCAGGCGGGGTACTACCCGGACCCGTCGATTCCCGGATACATCCGGTACTGGAACGGCGGCGCGTGGGTGCCCGGCACGAGCCGGCCCGCGCCGAAGGACGGCGAGGCCGCGCCGGTCCCGCCCGCCTCCGCCATGCCGGCCGGGCCGATCCTCGCCCCGAGCCCGGCGCCGGCCCCCGCCCCCGAACCCGGGCCGGTCGCCGCCCCCGCGTCCGCGCCCGCCGCCGTCGAGGAGACCGGGCCCGTCTTCTTCGACGAGGAGCCGCCCGTCCGCGAACCGGCCACCGCCTGGCGCGCCGACGCCTCCCGGCAGTCCGGCCCGGACGCCTCCCGGCCGTCCGGCCACGGCGAGGGGCGGGACCCCTCGGCCGCCTGGCCCGCGCCCCGGGCCGCCGAGCCCGCGCCGGCCGCC
>NZ_JBEZUZ010000090.1:0-33797 GCF_040636735.1 Streptomyces sp. NPDC035033
ACCCAGCCGGCGCCGTGGATGTAGAAGACGACGGGCAGGGGGCCGGTGGCGCCCTTGGGGCGGATGATGCGGGTGCGGACGGTGCCCCACTCGCCCGCGTCCACGTCGACCCATTCCTCGTCGACCTCCGGGCGCGGCACGCTGGTGTCGCTTTGCAGGCCGAGGAGGATGTCACGGCCCTTCTCCGGGGGGACCTCGTAGATCCGCGGGTGGGGGTCGGTCGCCTCGCACAGCTCCTTCGCGGCCGGCTCCAGATACGGGGTGATCGGAGGGGGAAGCTCAGTCATGTCGACTCCGTCGTCACGGGCACACACGTGCCCTGTTCCCGCGGCCTGTGACCGGCCGCGCATGGCGATCCCCCCACCCGGGCGTCAACGCCCGGCTCCATCGTTCGCGCCCCCTCCCGTACCCGCAACCCGACCGCCGGTGCCCGTGAGACGGCATTCCTCACGGTGCTGTCCGGCCCTCCTTGGCCCGCCACCTGATTGGCGGCTTGGCGGCATGGGAGCTTGCGCGTGCATCCGTTCGGACGCCTCCAGCCTGCGTGAGAACTCGGTTCACCAGAGTGTGGGGGCATGAAACAGAGCACCTTGTCCGAGGTGAAGGACGCAGTCACCCGACGGGCCACGATGCTGGTCATCGGAGTGATCGCCCTGCAGCTGCTGTTCATCGCTTCTTTCGTGGGAGCACTGCACGAACCCCGTCTCAAGGACGCGGCCTTCGGCGTCGTGGCACCAGGAGCCCTGACCGAGCAGACGGTGAGCCGTCTGAACGAGCTGCCCGGCTCACCGCTGGACGCCCGCGCGCTGCCCGATGAGGAGACAGCGCGGAAGCAGATCGTGAACCGGGAGATCGACGGCGCGCTCGTGGTGCGTCCCGTCGGGACCACCGACACGCTCCTGGTGGCGTCCGGTAGTGGCAGAACTCTGTCGGTTGCGCTGGGAACCCTCACTGCCACTCTGGAAGAAGCGCAGGGGCGCAGCCTTCGCACGGTCGACGTGGCTCCGTCCTCCCGCCACGACTTCAACAGCCTGTCGTCGTTCTATGTCGTCGTCGGCTGGTGTGTCGGCGCCTATCTGTGTGCGTCGATCCTGGCCATCAGCGCAGGCGCCCGGCCGGCCAACCCGACCCGCGCAGCGACGCGCCTGGGCACCATGACCCTGGTGGCGCTCGTCGGCGGACTGGGCGGTGCGCTCATCGCCGGGCCGATCCTCGGTGCTCTGCCCGGCAGCGTGTGGGCCCTGTGGGGGCTCGGAGCGCTGATCATCTTCGCGGTCGGGGCCACCACGCTCGCCCTCCAGGAGCTCTTCGGCGTGATGGGCATCGGCCTGGCGATCCTGCTGATCGTGATCGCCGGCAATCCGAGCGCCGGCGGCGCCCTGCCCCCGCCGATGCTGCCGCCGTTCTGGAACGCGATCGGCCCAGCCCTGCCGCCAGGGGCGGGCACATGGGCGGCCCGCTCGATCTCCTACTTCGACGGCAACGACATGACTCCCTCGCTGCTGGTGCTGTCGGCCTGGGCGGTCGGCGGCGTTCTTGTCGCCATGATCGCGGCGGTCCGGAGGCAGCGCCGCGACTCGGAAGCAGGCCCCGGAGCGACGGATCATGCAGCCGCGGGCGGGTAGAGCCCGCCTGAACGGACGGGTCAGGAACGCGGAAACCGCACGAACCCGAACACGTCGTCGACGAGTGCGGCAAGGGAGAGATCCGTGCCGTTGTCGGACCAGCGCATCAGGGCTACATCGAAGCAGCCCAGCGCAGTGTTGATCATCGTGTGGGCCCTGAGTTCCGCCTCCGGGCCGCCGGAGGCCATCCGGGAGACGATCTCGGGCACGAGAGCGTCGGTCCAGGCCAGATGCTTCTCCAGATAGCGCGCGCGCAGACCGGGCGTGTGGCAGATGACACGGGTGGCCCGCTTCCAGCGCCCCTTGTCGTCGTCCATCTGCAGGGCTGCCGTCCGGAAACTGGCGCGCAGCGCGTCCCAGGCGGGGACGTTGTCCAGGTGGCGCAGAAGCTCGTCCCGCACCTCCTCCGCGGAAGGGATGCGGTCGCCGAAGACCACGTCCTCCTTGCTGCTGAAGTAGCGGAAGAAGCTGCGCTGGGAGATGCCCGCCGCCGCGACGATGTCGGCGACGGTGACCTGGTCGAAGCCGGCGGTGTCGAACAGCTCGAGGGCCGTGTCGGCCAGGGCTTCGGTGACGGCCTGGCGTGTCTTCATGCGCAGGCCGGGCGTAGTACTCATGCGATAAGGCTATCAGTGCCAGACTTGGCAGTCTGTGCCACAAGTGGCGTACGCTGCCATCATGCGGTGCGGAGCTGCGGGTGGACGGCCGGTCGCCCGAGCCCTCCGCAAGACAGATGATGATTTCAGGTCACTCTCGCCAGATATCGGTACATATCTCCCGACTGGTGGTGAGGCCGCCCCGGCAGGAAAAGAGGGTCGCTATGACCAGGGTGTTGTTCGTGGTGTCCGCAGCGGACCGTTGGACGTTGCGCGGCGGTGAGGTGCATCCGTCGGGTTTCTGGGGCGAGGAGCTGGCGATGCCCCACAAGATTTTCTCGGCGGCGGGGTGGGAGATCACGATCGCGACGCCGGGCGGGAAGGCCCCGACTCTGGACCAGCTGAGCATGGGACGGACGGCGGGGTGGCCGTCGAAGCTGCGCGAGGTCGCGGCGTATCTGGATTCGATCCAGGAGGAGCTGGACCACCCGCGGGTGCTGGCGGACATGGACCCGGACGATTTCGACGTCGTGTTCTACCCGGGCGGTCACGGCCCGATGGAAGACCTGTCGGTGGACCCCGTCTCGGGCGCCCTGATCACCCGGGTGCTGCGCTCGGGGAAGCCGCTGGCGTTGCTGTGCCATGCGCCGGCCGCTGCGTTCGCGGCGCAGAACGAGGACGGGTCGTGGCCGTTCACCGGGTACCGGATGACAGGCCTGTCGAACCTGGAGGAGAAGTTCAACAGCTTCGGCCGCAAGGCGGTGTGGCTGCTGGAGGACCGCTTGCGGGAGAGCGGAGCCGAGTACTCCAAGGCGCGTCTGCCGTTGCGGTCGTACGTGGTGGTCGACCGCAACCTGTACACGGGGCAGAACCCGCCCTCCTCCGAACACCTCGCCAACCGTCTCGTCGCCGATGTGAACGCGGCGGCGACGGCCCGCTAGCCACGCCCCCGGCAACCTCTCCCCCCATCAATCCACCGCCTGGAAGGCACGCGCCCATGACCGGCACCGCCGCCCCCGCCGCACAGCAGGACCAGGACATCCCGCACACCGTCACACGCCTTCGGGCCACCTTCGACACCGGCCTCACCCGGCCCGCCGCCTGGCGCCGACGCCAGCTCCACGCCCTGCGGCGCCTTCTCCTGGACCACACCGCGGCCATCGAAGAAGCCCTCTACGACGATCTGCGCAAGGGCCGCACCGAGTCGCACCTCACCGAGATCGGCGGAGTCCTCGCCGAGATCGAACACGCCCTGCGCCACCTCGACCGCTGGATGAAGCCCCGCCGGGTCGCCGTCCCCATGAACATCAAACCGGCAACGGCCCGCATCCACCCCGAACCCCTCGGGGTCTGCCTCATCATCGCGCCCTGGAACTATCCGCTGACACTCACGCTGAACCCTCTGATCGGCGCCCTGGCCGCCGGCAACGCGGCCGTCGTCAAACCGAGCGAACTCGCACCCGCCACCAGCAGACTGCTCGCCGACCTGCTGCCCCGCCACCTGGAAGCCGTCGCCGTCATCGAAGGAGCGGTCGAGGAAACCACCACGCTGCTCGCGCAGCGCTTCGACCACATCTTCTACACCGGCAACGGCACCGTCGGCCGCATCGTGGCCGCCGCAGCGGCGAAGAACCTGACCCCCATCACCCTCGAACTCGGCGGCAAATCACCCGTCTTCATCGACGAGACCGCCGACATGGCCGTCACCGCGCGCCGACTGGCCTGGGGCAAGTTCACCAACGCCGGCCAGACCTGCGTCGCACCCGACTACGTCCTGGTCACCCACGCCGCCCGCGACTCCCTGCTCGCCGAACTGCCCAAAGCCATCCACCAGATGTTCGGCAACAACCCCCGGACCAGCGCCGACTACGGGCGGATCGTCAACGACCGCCACTTCCGACGCCTGACCGGACTCACCGCGGAAGGCGACCTCCTCGCAGGAGGCATCTCCGACGCCTCGGAACGCTACATCGCCCCCACCGTGCTGACCGACGTACCACCCGAGGCCCCCGTCATGACCGAGGAGATCTTCGGACCGATCCTCCCGATCCTGACCGTGCGCGGCGTCGACGAAGCCATCGACTTCATCAACGCCCGAGACAAGCCCCTCTCCCTGTACGCGTTCACCCGTGACAAGGCAGCCAGGCAGGCTCTGCTGGAGAAGACCTCCTCCGGAGGGCTCGTCTACAACGCGCCGATGATCCACCTCGGCGTCCCGAACCTGCCGTTCGGCGGCGTCGGAGAATCCGGCATGGGCGCCTACCACGGCAAGGCGTCCTTCGACACCTTCAGCCACCGCAAGCCGGTCCTGTCCAAGCCGACCAGACCCGACACCCTGCGCCTGATCTACGCGCCGCACAGCTCCCGTTCCTTCGCGTTCATCGCCAAGGCGGTGTCCCGTACCCACCCGCTCCTGGGAAGGAAGCGATGAACAGCCGCATCATCCTGCTCGGCGCCACCGGCTACACAGGCGACCTCGTCCTCAACGCCCTGATACGCAAGGGCGTCCGACCGACAGTCGCCGGACGCAACCCCACGGCGCTGGAAGCGCTGGCCAAACGCTCCGGAGACCTCGACCACCTGGTCGTCGACGCCGCCACCCCCGACGGTCTGAAGAAGCACCTGCGGCCCGGCGACGTCCTGATCACCACCGTCGGCCCCTTCGAACGCTTCGGTTTCCCCGTCGCACAGGCCGCCGCGGACACGGGAGCCCACTACATCGACTCCAGCGGAGAAGTCGGATTCGTCCGCACCCTGTACAACCGGCACCACCATCGCGCCCGTGAGACCGGAGCAGTGATGCTGCCGGCCTTCGGCTACGACTACGTGCCCGGCATCCTCGCCGCGGCCCTTGCGCTCCGGAAAGCAGGAGCCGCCGCACGCGCCATCGACATCGGCTACTTCGCCACCGGCCCCATCTGGCGCGGGATCAGCCAGGGCACGCGTACCACCATGCGTGACGGAATGACCCTGCCCTCGGCACGCCGGCACCGACGCGTGCTCGTCGAAGAACGCACGGCCTCTCGCGTCCGCCGCTTCACCGTACGAGGCCGCCGCAAGTCGGCGTTCCTCGTCTCCGGAACCGAGGTGCTCTTCCTGCCAGGGGAGTTCCCCTCGCTCGACGACGTCACCGTCTACAACGGCTGGTTCCCCGCACTCAGCCGCTTCCTCTCCCTCTACTCGGCCCTCGCCAACGCCACCACACGTCTTCCGGCAGGCGACAAAATCACCAACGCCCTGACCCGCCCCCTGCTCATCGGCCCGCCAGGCGGCCCCGACGCGGCCCTGCGCGCACAGATCCCCTCACACGTCGTCGCCATCGCCTCATCAGGCATCGACAACCAGGCCCCGCTCGCAGAAGTCCACCTCGAGGGCCCCAACCCCTACAGCCTCACCGGTGAACTCATCGCGTGGGCAGCGCACCACATCGCCACCCACGCCGACGTCACACCAGGCGTCGTCGGCCCTGTCACGGCCTTCGGGCTCGACACACTCCAGCAGGGCTGTGCCGAGCTCGGACTCGTCACCGTCTGATCGGACGGCAGCCTCACACTCGAGCCGACCCGAGCTTCTGCGCCACCGCGGTGGCGCAGAAGGTGAGGATCATCTCGCCGGCGCGGCAAATGCCGGTGAGGGTCGCCACGTCCTCCTTGCCGATGGTGGCCAGCGCGTCGCGGACGACACCGACCTGCCCGTCCATCATCCCCGACGGCCCGACGGCCCGACGACGCCGACGCCGGACGCCCGCGACCTCGGCATCGACGGCGGCGCGGCCTCCGCCGAGGAGGCCGCGCCGCACATCGTCGACGAAGAATGAAACAGGCGCCACCCGCACAGGGTCAGGCGTCCTTCAGCTGAATACCCTTCGTCTCCCGCATGAGGTAGCACGCGATGCCGGTGAACACACACAGCAACATGATGTAGAAGCTGGAGAGCCGGGCCACACCGAGGTTGATGAAGAGCTGGTTCAGATATGGCGCGGTACCGCCGAACACGGCGACGGACACCGAGTAGGCGAAACCGATGGCCTGTGTCCGTACCCGCGTCGGGAAGTTCTCCGACATGGTCGCCGACAACAGCGCACCGGGAATGGCCACGACGGTCAGCGCGACCGAAGCCGCCACCAGCAGTGTCCAGCCCTCCGCACCGATCACTCCGGTGAGCGGAATCTGCAGCGCACTCATCAGCACCGCGAACGTGATCATCATGGGACGCCGCCCGACCCTGTCGGACAGTCGGCCCCACAGAGGCAGAGTGACCAGGGCGACGCACTGCGCCCCGACCGAGCACCAGTAGGCGACGCCGGCGTCCATGCCCTTCTGCGTGATGGCGTAAGTCGAGACGTACGAAGTCCAGGTGTAGTGGGCCGCGGTGATGCCCGAGGTCATCATGATGACGAGCAGGACACCACGGACCACCTGGCCCTTGGGCAGCGGCCGGGCCTCGGCGCCCGACTTCTCCTCGGCGAACACATCACTCTCGTCCATGCTGCGCCGCAGGTACAGTGCGGCCAGGGCCAGGAAGGCGCCCAGGAGGAAGGGGATGCGCCAGCCCCACTGGGCCACCTCGCTGTCGGAGAGCACGGACGTCACGACGCCGCCCACCGAGAAGGCGATGGCCGAGCCGCCGAAGATCGCGACGAACACGATGCTTCCCCACAACCCGCGCCGCTCGTTCGGCGCGATCTCCGCGACGTAGGTGTTGGCCGTCGCGGACTCACCGCCGTGGGCGAACCCCTGGGTCATGCGCGCGAGCAGAAGGATGAGCGACGCCCAGACCCCAAGGGAGGCGTAGGTGGGCATGAGTCCGATGACGAGACTTCCACCGGCCATCATCAGCATGGTGGTGACCAGGACGAACTTCCGGCCACGTCGGTCGGCGACCCGCCCGAAGACGATGCCGCCCAGCGGTCGCATGAGAAAGCCCACCGCGAAGACGGCGAGGGTGGACAACAGCGCCGACACCCCGTCGGACGCGTTGAACATGACGGTGGCGATGAACGGAGCGAAGACGGCGTAGGCGCTCCACTCGTACCACTCGAGAACGTTCCCGACCGTGCTGGCGACGAGAGACTTCCTCTTCGAGCGCAGGGTGGGAGGCGGGGTTCCTTCCCCTGCCGTGGTTCTGGTCTCTGCTGGTGCGTTGCTCACGTACGACTCCTTCACTGTCTTCGGGCAGGGCAGGGCAGAGCGAGCCCCGGCGACCGGTGGCGGGTAGGGATGTGAACGGATGTGCCAGGAGGTGACCAGGCGTCAGGCGCGAGGCGCTGCGGTCAGACCGGCGTACTGCGCGGCCATCTCCAGCAGCCGGGGGACGCCCACCTCGAGCGACGGCCCGAAGACCGTGTCGTTCGGACGCTCGCCACGCCGCCAGCGGGTGTGGATGGCCTCGCAGAAGATGGCTGCCTTCCAGAGCGCCAGGGTCTGGTACCAGGGGAGCGGGGTGAGATCGAGGCCCATGCGTGACTGGTAGCGCTCGGCCAGCTGGCGCCGGGTGAGATAGCCCGGTGCCAGCGTCACCGGGGTGAGTTCGAGCGGGGTGGCCAAGGTGCCCGACTCGGAGTAGGTCGCGGTGACGTAGCCGAGGTCCGCCAGCGGGTCGCCGAGGGTCGCCATCTCCCAGTCGAGGATCGCGAGGATCCGGGCGGGCGCCTGAGGAGCGAACATGAGATTGCCCATGCGGTAGTCACCGTGCACCACCGAGGCGGCCTGGCTTGCCGGCAGATTGCGGGCGAGCCAGTCCGCAATCCACTCCACCGCGGGCAGACTGCGCGTGGTGTTGACCTCCCACAGGCCTCGGAACCGCTCGACCTGACGCCCGAGATACCCGTCCGGAGAGCCCAGAGAGGCGAGCTCCCCCTCGGCCACATCGATGCTGTGCAGCGAGACGAGAGCATCGACGACCGCCTCGCTGGTCGCTCGGCGCTGTTCGACGGAGGAGAGGTGCGCCGGGATCGTGTCGGTGATGACCGTCCCGTCGAGCCGCTCCATGAGATAGAACGGCACACCCAGGACCGACTCGTCCTCGCAGACGGCGATGATCTCCGGGACAGGGATGCCGTGCCCATGAAGAACCTTCTGGATCCGGGCCTCGCGCACCATGTCGTGCGTCGACTTCGGCAGCGGCGGACGTGGACCACGACGCAGGACGACGGACTCGCCACCACGCTCGATCAGGTAGGTGACGTTGGAGTGGCCGTCACCGATGCGCTGCCACGCGAGCGGGCCACCCCCCACTCCCTGTTCGTCGAGGAAAGCGGTGACCGCATCGAGGACCAGCAAAGGAGGGCTTTCGAGACGGCGGACCCGGTCCCAGCTCGCGACGACCTCCACCCCGTCGGGGATGGTGCGCATCACGCGGCTCCGTCCCGCCCGACGACGGCGTCGCCGATGTACGGTTCACCGGCCCCGACCGCCGCGCGCCGGCCGGCCGACGCGCGGCGGGCGATGGCCCACCGGTGGGTCTCGTTGGGACCGTCGTAGATACGGAACGGACGCACCTCGTTCAGGAACTGCGCCAGAGGGAGCCCGTCGGAGACCCCGTCACCGCCACAGATCTGGATGGCACGGTCGACCACCCGGAAGATCGCCTCCGAACAGTGCACCTTCGCGATCGAGGACATCGCCGACCCCGCCTTCGGGTCGCTGTGCAGCAGCGCCGCGGTCTTGGTGATGATCGCGTCGGACGTCTCGATGTCGATCACGGACTCGGCGATCAGGTGCTGCGCCAGGCCGAGCGAGTCGATCGCCCCGCCGAACAGCTCCCTCTTCCCGGCCCGGTCCAGCGCGATGTCGTGCGCCCGCCGAGCCAGCCCCAACCAGCGCATGCAGTGGGTGAGCCGGGCCGGGCCGAGCCTGACCTGCGCGTACCGGAAGCCGAGCCCCACCTCACCGAGGACGGCCTCGTCGGGGACGAAGCAGTTCTCGATGTACAGGTGCGGGTGACCGCCGTCGATGGCGCGGTCGACGGTGTGGATCGCCTCGCCGACCCGGATCCCGGGGTGGGACATGTCGACGAGGAACATCGTGGCGCCTGCGGGAGAGCCGTCCACGGCCGGGGTCCGCGCCATCACGATGCAGAACGCGGCACCGACGGCGCCGCTGGTGAACCGCTTGTGACCGTCGATGATCCAGCCGCCCGCCGTGCGGACGGCCTTGGTCCGCAGCGCCGCGGGATCCGACCCCGCTCCCGGGTGGGGTTCGGTCATGCCGAAGCAGGACCGGACGTCTCCCGCGGCGAGCGGCGCGAGATAGCGCTTCTTCTGCTCCTCGGTCGCGATCAGGTTGAGCATGTGCATGTTCCCCTCGTCGGGGGCCATGCAGTTGAGCACGCTGGGGCCGATCGGCGAGTACCCCGCCTCCTGCAGGATCGGGGACCAGTACGCGAGGGCGACGCCCTGCCCGCCGTACTCCTTCGGCACGTGCGGAGCGAAGACGCCGGCCTCCTTCGCCGCGGCCTGCAGCCGGTCACGGGTGGCCTGGTCGAGACGCTCACCCGGCGCGGGCTCGGCGTCGATGACGGTCTCGCGTATGAACCGGCGCGTGCGCTCGCGCAGTTCCGCCACCTCGGGCGGGAGGTCCATGAAGGTCATGACGGTCCTTTCGGCATCGAAGTGGACATCAGGCGGTGCCGCCGGCGACCGAGAGCCCGCCGTCGACGGTGAGAACGTGGCCCGTGACCCAGGAGGAGTCCTCCGAGGCCAGGTACGCCACGGCGGAGGCGATGTCGGACGGCACACCCAGCCGCCGCATCGGATAGTCGGCGGCTACTTCGGCCTCCTTGCCCTCGTACAGGGCCTCGGCGAAGCGCGTCTTCACCACGGCGGGGGCCACCGCGTTGACACGGATCTCCGGGCCGAGCTCCACGGCCAGCGTCCTGGTCAGGTGGGACACCGCCGCCTTGCTCACCCCGTACAGGCCGATGCCGGGCGCCGGGGTGTCTCCGGTGACGGAGGACAGGTTCACGACGGTGCCGTGACGCTCGGTGAAGCGGAGCTTCGGGTGGGCCACCGCGTCCTGCACCCAGGCGAGGGTGGCGAGGACGTTGACCTCCAGCACCTTGCGGGCGACGTCGAGGTCCAGGCCGACGACGGGACCGTACGCCGGGTTGATGCCCGCGTTGTTCACCAGGACGTCAAGCCCGCCGAACTCGCGCGCGACGGTGTCGAAGACCTGGCGGCGGTGTTCGGCGTCGTCCGCCTTGCCGGCGACGGTGACGACACTGCCCGGAGGAAAGCAAGCAGCGGCCTCCTCGAGCGGCTCGGCCTTGCGCGCGGTCAGGCACACGCGCGCCCCTTCGGCGACAAGGCGCTCGGCGACGGCGAGCCCGATGCCCCGGCTCGCACCGGTCACGACGGCGACGCGACCCGGGAAACGGCCCGGGCCGGTGTGGTTCTGACTCAACGGATCAGTCCTTCGAAGGGGAAGCCGGCCGGGAGCCGCCGAGCCCGCGGAGTTCGGCGCGCCGGATCTTGCCGCTCTGGGTCTTGGGCAGGTCGGCGATGAAACGGACCTTGCGAGGACACTTGTAGGCGGCCAGCCGGCCTCGGACGAACGTGATCAGCTCTTCCGCCGTGGCGTTCAGACCCGCCTTGAGCGAGACGTAGGCGACGACCGTCTCACCGCGGTAGTCGTCGGGTTCTCCGATGACAGCGGCCTCCAGCACCGACGGGTGCTCGTACAGGGCGTCCTCGACCTCGCGCGGCCAGACCTTGTAGCCGGACACGTTGATCTGGTCCTTGAGCCGGTCCACCAGGTAGACCCAGCCCTCCTCGTCGATGATGGCGACGTCGCCGGTGCGGAGCCGGCCCTCCGGCATCGTCCGACGAGTGGCCTCGGGCTTTCCCCAGTACCCGGGCACCACCTGCGGCCCGCTCAGTTCCAGCTCGCCCTGTTCCCCGCGGGGCACCGGGTCACCGTGCGGGTCCACCACGCGGGCGGTGAGGCGCGGCAGGGGCCTGCCGATGGACAGCGTCCCGCTCGGCAGGTGCACGGGTGCCCTGTCTCCCGGTCGCACGGCGATGACGGCGGACGTCGTCTCGGTCATCCCGTATCCGTTGTAGATGTACACACCGAACCGCTCCAGGAACCGGGCGACGGTCGCCGGCGGGATCGGCGCGCCTCCGGAGTACAGGGTCTTCACCGACGCGAAATGCCTCGGCTCGGCCTGAGGAAGTTCGTAGATCGCGTTGAACGCCGTGATGGAACCGATGGTGAAGGTCACCTTGTGCTCGGCGATGGCCTCCAGGACGACCTCGGGATGGAACCGGCCCGTGAGGACGAGCGTGGTGTCGGTGAGGAGGGAGATCGCCGCGTTGGCCACCGCGCCCGTGATGTGGAACAGCGGAGCGATCGCGAGCACGACGTCCCCGTCGCTCACACCGGTCCACGACGCGCACGTCGCCACCACGCTCAGAACGTTGCCGTGGGTGTTCATGGCACCCTTGGGCGGCCCCGTCGTCCCCGAGGTGTAGGTCAGGAACGCGACATCGTCTCGGGTCAGATCCACCGGTGAGGGCCTGCGGCCGGTGTACTCGCCGATCAGGGCCACCACATCGCCGTCCGGCGCGGGGGCAGGCCGTTCCGTCGTCGCGAAGACCCGCGCGTCGTTGCGGGACTGGAAGTCCAGGGAAGACGTGCTGATCACCCAGCGCACCGTGCTCCCCGCCAGAGTCTCAAGCGTCTCGTCGGTATCGCCGTCCGCGCACACGACCCCGACCGCCCCGGAGTCCTCGATGATCCGGCGGAGCTCCTGGCGCCGGTACATCGGGTTGAGCCCCAGCGCTGTGGCTCCCAGCTTCCACAAGGCCAGCAGCACCAGCGGATACTGCGGAATGTTCTGCAGGTACACCCCGACGCGGTCACCCTTGCCGGTTCCCCGGGCCTCGAACGCGGCAGCCAGGGCGTCCGACGCCTCGTCCACCTCCCGCGCGGACAGAGCGCCGTCGAAGAAGCGGAGCGCTGTCGCATCCGGGTTCTTCGCCACGCGCGCCTTCCAGGCGGCCACGAGCGAGGTGTGCACCGCAGCCGTTTCCGCGCCGGACCGGGCGAGGGACGTCACGTCCCGCCAGGGTTCCTCGTCCACCGTCATGTGCTGTCCTTCCCGTCCGCGGAGACCCCGGACGTATGGATACCGAGCGGTCGCTCGGCTACCGAGCGATCGCTCGGTAAAGTGAAGGGGTGGCGCCAAGGGCATGTCAAGAGCTCTGCCGCAGGACGGCCCGTGCCGACGCTGCATACTGGGCCGACACGGCGAAGATCCGGGGGAGAGGAGCACTGTGGCGAGGAGCACTGTGGCGAAGACACAAGCCGAAGCGGACTGGAGGTCGTACGAGAGCAGCCCTCTGCCGCCGATCCTCGAGACCGCACTGGCCTGCTTCGTGGAACACGGCTACCACGGCACGTCGATCCGAGAAGTGGCCGCACGAGCGGAACTCTCGGTGCCGGGGCTCTACTACCACTACCCGTCGAAGCAGGCCCTGCTCGTCGCGATCGTCTCCCACGCCATGGAGGACCTGTGGGACCGCAGCACCGCAGCGCTCGAGGAAGCCGGCGACGACCTTCGGCAACGGCTGGACCTGCTGGTGGAATGCCTCGTACTGTTCCACGCGCACCGCAGGGACCTCGCGTTCATCGCCTACAGCGAGATCCGCAGCCTCACCGGCGAGGCACGCACCACCTACATCGGCGCCCGTGACCGCCAGCAGCGGCTGATGGACCAGGTGCTCGAGGACGGTGTCGCCCAGAAGGTCTTCACCACCCCGTACCCGCGCGATGTCAGCAGGGCCATCGTGACCATGTGCACGGGCGTCTCCCAGTGGTACAGCGCCAAGGGTGAACATTCCCCCCGGCAACTGGCGCAGCGGTACTGCGACATGACACGCATGACGGTGGGCGTACGGATCGAATCGCAGCCCTGACGCGGCCCGCTCCACCTGTCGGAGCGAAAAAGGGACGGGTCTGCGGCTGATCTCGTGGTGTGCCGCCTGGTCGATCGTTTGCGGAGGCGCGCGGTTCGGAGGTCTTGAACCAAGCCCTGCCGCACCTGGGGGCGTGGGCCGGCGGGTGGGCGGGCGACGGGATCCGGTCCCTGCTGACCGAGGACGGTTGCGCGGAAGGTCGCCGTCCCCGCCGGACGACTCCTCGCGGTCCCCAAGAAGGCAGGGCCGGTCGAGACGGCGGGCCTGCCCGAGATCACCACCACGGCGTGGTCCAACCGCATCATGGCCACCGGGCTGAAGGCGGGGGAGACCCTCCTGGTGTGACGAGGCGAACGCACGACTGAGGGCCTGTCCTGCGACGCTCGGCCTGTCACGCGACATCCTGTTGCGCCGACGGGCCACGCTCGGTGGAACGACCCGCAGGGGAGACGACCGGTCGCCGCCTTCCCCGCGGAGCGCTCCGACGGGAGGCTGTCCGGTCAGACCACCGGCGCGGCTTCCTCGGCGGTCCGGGACCCTCGGGTCATCAGCACTCCCGCGAGCGCCGCGACGGGGTACATGAGCACCCCGTAGACGGCGGCGGGCACCGCCAGGCCGACGCTGCCGAGCACGCTGATCGCCAGGGTCATGGAGACGGCACTGTTGTGGACACCGATCTCCATCGAGCAGGCGATCGACTGGCGCCGGTCGAGCCGGAGCAGGCGCGGCACGAAGTAGCCGATCGTAAGGCTCGACACGCAGAAGACCAGTACCGCCGGCCCGACGTCCAAGAGATAGCCGACGATGTTGTCCCGCTCGGCCACCAGAGCGCCGATGATCACGGCGACGAGGACGACGACCGACAACTGTCGCACCGGCCTGTCCATGCGGCGCGCGAACGCCTCTGAACGACGGCGCACGGCGAGACCGATCGTCACGGGGACGAGCACCAGGGCGAAGACCTGCAGTACTTTGCCGAACTGCAGTCCCATGCCGTCTTGGCCGATGTCCGGCTCGAAGTGCCACAGGGCGAGGTTGGTGATGATCGGCAGCGTCACGATGGCCAGCACCGCGTTCACCGCCGTGAGGGTGACGTTCAGCGCCACGTCGCCGCCGAAGAGATGACTGAAGAGGTTCGCCGTCGTTCCGCCGGGAGAGGCGGCCAGCAGCAGCATGCCGACGGCGAGCACGGGGGAGAGCCCGAAGGCGATGACCAGGCCCAGGCACAGGGTGGGCAACAGCAGGAGCTGGCAGAACATCGCCACGACGACGGCCCGGGGATGGCGTCGCACTCGGCGGAAGTCGTCGACGGTCAGGGAAAGCCCCAGCCCGAACATGATGATGGCGAGGGCGAGCGGGAGGAATACGGTGGCGAGAGGAGTGTCCATGCGCTGCTTCGTCTCCAAGGGCGAGGGTGGCGCGAAGGGAAGTCCGGAGTGAAGGCTGTGTGACACCCGTGGGACAGCCATGTGTCCGGCGCGTTCGGGTGCCAACCGCACGGCGCACAGTAGGTGCAGGGGTAAGCACTGTCAACATCGATCGGGGTGCTGCTCCGGCGGCGTGATGCCGCCGATGGCCCCACCGCTTCCGAGGCCGGGTTCCTCCCTCCGGCCGATGTGCCGCGCCCGTGGAACGCCCCGGCGCACCGTGGCCGAGCAGCCCGCTTCACCCCCTGCCGCAGGCGCTGGGGAGGAGAGGGATCCCATGGGCCTTCGGGATGATCTCGGCGACCTGCCCGTCGGCAAGTCCGGCATGCCGGCCGCCGCGGGTCGGCCGGCCGCCGAGAGCCCGATCCTTCCCCGCCGGGGCCGACTGTCCATGGGCAGCCGCATACGAGCTTCACGCACAGACGCGTCCGTCGTAACCCTTGTGGCGCATCTCCGGCGTCCGATAGCTTCACCTCCCCGATAGGGATCCCTATCGGATAGGTGAAGCTATCCACCGGCATCGACCCTCATGGCGAGAGCAGACGAGAGCAGGCAAGACCCATGGCAAAACGCGTGACCAAGAGGCGACTTGAGACGAACGAACGCCTGCTCGACGCAGCCGAGAAGGCGTTTGCCCAGCACGGGTTCCACGGGGTCTCCATCGGGGAGTTGTGCTCCCGGGCCGGCTACACCACCGGCGCGTTCTACTCGAACTACGCCTCCAAGGACGAGCTCTTCCTCGCCTTGTTCACCCGTCACTCCGAGGCTGTCCTCAAACAGCTCAAGGAGGCGGCGGACCAGGCCCTCGCTTCCGAGGACCCGCTCGCCACGTTCATCGAGCTGGCGAGCGTCGTGGACGAGGAGACGCAAACCTGGTTTCTCATCTCCACCGAGTTCACGCTCTACGCCATCCGCAACCCCGAGGTGGCCGAGGTGCTCGCTCGCCACGATGCGGCGATCCGGTCGGCCATCGCGGAGCTGGTCACCCCGCTCCTCGCGACCGCTTCGCCGAGCGGGGCGGCCGCGACGGATCTCGACATGCTGCTGCGCTTCGTCGTAGCCGTCAGGGAAGGCGGGCTGGCGCAGAGCCTGGTGGAGCCGGTCGTCCTGCCACACGGTGAGCTGGAACGCCGCTTCCTGCCCGCACTGTTGAGGGCGCTATGACGGCGACCGGCATCGAGCGGTGGTGGTCCGAGGGCGTGTCGGTCCCACTCGTCGTCGCCGGGGTACGCCGTGAGGTATTCGTGTTCCGGGCCGGCAGTGGCCCGGCGATGACGCTGTTGCACGGATTCCCCGGTTCGTCGCACGACTGGGCCAAGGTGGCGCCGGCTCTCGCCGCTCATCACACCCTCCTGATGCCGGACTTCCTCGGCTTCGGCGCGAGCGAGAAGCCGGTCGGTCACGACTACTCGATCCACGAACAGGCCGACCTGGTGGTCGCGTTGTGGCAGCACGAGGGAGTGCACTCGACGCATCTCGTGGCCCACGACTACGGCACGACCGTGGCGCAGGAACTGCTCGCACGGCGCGCAGACGCGTCGCTGACGACGGAAATCACGAGTCTGACGCTGCTGAACGGCGGCATCTACCCGGAACTCCACCGCCCGGAGCAGGGTCAGACAGCACTGCTCGACCCGGAGACCGGACCTCGGCTCAGCGCGTCACTCCATGCCGAACTCCTGGCCGTCGCCCTCGCGCCGACCTTCGCCGAGGGCTACGATCCGGGCACCGACGTAGCGCGGATGTGGCAGGGCCTGAGCCGCGAGGACGGCCATCTGCATGCTCACCGTCTGGTCCGCTACATCACCGACCGGACCGCCCATCGCGACCGGTGGGTGGACGCCATGGAGGAGAGCGACCCGCCCAAGACGTTCATCTGGGGTCTGCTCGACCCGATTTCAGGCGCCCACATGGCCGAGCGGATCGCCGAGCGCATGCCGGACGCGACACTCGACGCGCTTGAAGACGTCGGGCACTGGCCCCTGCTGGAAGCGCCGCGACGCGTCGCTGCCCTCATCCTCGCCGCGGCAGCCGGGCTCGAGGTCCGCCGAAACCGACCCCACAGGCACTGAGTTCACGGTACGCCCACCCCGTACACCGACACATCGATACACCCGTACACCGAGAGGAACGACCCTCGTGACGACCACCCGCCCGCGTTACGCCCCCGAGATCCTCGACCTGATCCGGACGAACATCGGCCCGATCCCCGACGACTTCGACCTGCCGCTCCCGCCGATGGACCTCTCGGTCGAAGAGGAGCGCGAGATACGCAAGCGGGAACTCGCCGCCGCCTTCCGGGTCTTCGGAAAGCTGGGCTTCTCCGAAGGCGTCGCCGGACACATCACCGCCCGCGACCCCGAGTTCCCCGACACCTTCTGGGTCAACCCGTTCGGGATGAGCTTCAACCAGATCAAGGTCTCCGACCTCATCCGCGTAGACCACGAAGGCAACCTCCTGCACGGCAAGCGACCTGTGAACCGGGCCGCCTTCTGCATCCACGCCCAGGTCCACGAGGCCCGCCCCGACGCCGTCGCCGCCGCGCACGCGCACTCTCTCCACGGCAAGGCGTTCTCGACGCTCGGCATACCGCTGGCCCCGCTCACCCAGGACGCCTGCGTCTTCTTCGAGGACCAGGGCCTGTACGCGGACTACCGCGGTGTCGTCAGCGACAACGAGGAGGGCCGCCGGATCGGCGAAGCGCTCGGTGCGGCGAAGGCCGTGATCCTGAAGAACCACGGCCTGCTGACGGTCGGTCACTCGGTGGCCGCCGCCGCGTGGTGGTTCATCACGATGGAGCGCTCCTGCCAGGCACAGCTGCTCGCCATGGCCGCCGGCACCCCGGACGAGATCGACCGGGAGACCGCGGAGCTGGTCCGTTCCCAGATCGGCTCCCCGCTCGCCGGCTGGTTCCAGTTCCGACCCCTGTGGGACCAGATCGTCGCGTCGTCACCGGACCTCTTCGACTGAGGCGTGCGCTTGCGAGGCGATCACCCGGAACCGACAACACGAGACAGGAACACACATGCCGAACTTCGGCGACTACCAGTTCGAGATCTACCTCGACGGACTCTCCGGCACCATGCCGAAGATGCCGATGACCTACGCAGAGTTGGAGGAGCGAGGCTCCCGGGCGCTGGACTCCTGGCTCCTGTCCTACGTCGCGGGCGGTGCGGGCAACGAGCGTACGCAGGACCTCAACGTCTCGGTGTTCGACGACTGGGGCCTGATCCCGAGGATGCTCGTCGACGGTGACCGGCGCGACCTCTCCATCGAGCTGTGCGGACTGTCCCTGCCGTCCCCGCTGCTGATGGCACCCGTGGGAGTGATCGGCCTGTGCGCACAGGACGGCCACGGCGACCTCGCCGTGGCCCGGGCCGCGGCGCGAACGGGCGTACCGATGATCGCCTCCACGCTCACCGCCGACCCGATGGAGCAGGTCGCTGCCGAGTTCGGCGACACGCCCGGCTTCTTCCAGCTCTACACCCCGAACGACCGGGAACTCGCCGAGAGTCTGGTGACCCGGGCCGAGCAAGCGGGTTTCCAGGGGATCGTCGTGACCCTGGACACCTGGGTCCCCGGCTGGCGGCCGCGTGACCTGGGCCGCTCGAACCTTCCCATGCTGCGCGGGCTGTGCCTGGAGAACTACTTCAGCGACCCGGTCTTCAGGTCCCGGTTGGCCAAGCCGCCGGCCGAGGACCTCCAGGCCGCGGCGAGCGCCTGGGCCATGACCTTCGGCAACCCCCGGCTCACATGGGACGACCTCGCCTGGTTCCGCTCCCTCACCGACCTGCCGCTGATACTCAAGGGGATCATGCATCCCGAGGACGCCAGGCGGGCGATCGACGGCGGAGTCGATGCCGTCTACTGCTCGAACCACGGCGGGCGACAGGCCAACGGCGGCCTGGCCGCACTCGACATGCTGGCGGAGGTCGTCGAGGCCGCCGACGAGACTCCGGTGATCTTCGATTCCGGCGTTCGCTCCGGCGATCACATCGTCAAAGCATTGGCGCTGGGCGCGCGAGCGGTGGCCGTGGGACGCCCGTACGTCTACGGGCTGGCGCTGGGCGGCGTGGACGGAATCGTCCACGTGCTGCGCGCCCTCCTCGCCGAGGCCGACCTCCTCATGGCGGTCGACGGCTACCCGAGGATCGCCGACCTCGGCCCTGCGGCCCTGCGGCGACGACGGTGATGTGAGACGAGGCGGCGGTGTGGTGTGCCGTATAGCGCATAGCACCGCACTCTCGCCTGCCGACATGGGGGAGATCCGCTGCGCCCATGCCGAACAGCCTCCGCCACACAGCGAACCGAAACCACCACGTAAGCCTGTGACCTGCGAAGATGCCGATGCTTACCAGGGTCACCCCAGCACGGGCACCGCGACAAGCGGGAAGAGGAGAATCAGGACCGCCGACGCCGCGCCGCACATGCCGGCAAGGGGTCGAACCGTAGACCTGGATCCACAGGCCCACCGCTGACGAGTTCACCCGCCCCCTCGACCTGCGGGTACGGACAAGGGCCAACGGTGAACCCCGTCAGGGCGACCGGACCGGCACCCTCATCCACCGAGCGGCGATCCGATCGCCACCTCTCCCCGGACCGCACGCTCCGGGCTGGTGACCTTACCTGTACAGACGCCCCACGCGGCGCCGGCGCCTTCTCCGGCCGCTTCCTCCAGGCCGGAGACTCCGGAAAGGTCACCGTGCGACGACCGAATCGGTGAGCACGCCGAACCCCTCCACCGATGTGCCGACCGGCGCAGGTACCGGGCACCTCCCGTCAAGTCGCACGAGGTCCTCGCGACCCCGCGCGGTGGCACCGAACCCGCCCGCGCCCGCCTGCTGGGCCTGATGAAAGCGACGAACCCATGAGCGTAAACGTCCTGCGCACCGCCGACGGCTGGTGGGCGGTCCCTTCCCGGACTCCCCCGGGGAAGACACCGGCCCATCGTGCCGTCCACATCGACACCAAGGCCGTCACCACCGCCGAACTCCTGGCCGACCGCGCCGCCGTGAACGATGCCGCCACGTCCACCGAGCCCGGAACCCCGGTCGCCGAGCTGACGGTCCTCCCCCCGGTCACGACGCCCTGCCGAGTGGTCGCCCAGATGGTCAACTACTCCAGCCACGCCCGTGAGTCGGGCTTCACCGGCGACATCCCGCCCACGTTCTTCCGCAAGGCGTCCGGCTCGGTCAGCGGCCCGTACGACACCGTCGTCCGGCCCGCACACGTGAAGTTCCTCGACTACGAGGTGGAACTCGGCCTGGTCATGGGCGCTCCCCTGCCCGTGGGCACCACGGTCACCGAGCAGGACCTGCCCTCCTACGTCGCCGGACTCATCGTCACCAACGACGTCAGCGCCCGCGACGTGCAGCTCACCAAGGGGCAGTTCTACGAGAGCAAGTCCTACCCCACGTTCACGCCGGCAGGCCCGTACCTGACCCTGCTCGACCCCGAGGACTTCGCCCACCTCCTCGACCTGCGCCTGAGGCTGTCGGTCAACGGCGAGCTGCGTCAGGACCACACCCTCTCCGACATGATCGTCCGTCCGGCAAGGGCGCTCACCCTGCTCGCCCGCTTCCAGGCCCTCGCCCCGGGCGACCTGCTCCTCACCGGCACGCCCGGAGGTACCGCGCTGAAGGCCCCGCCCAAGGCGGTTGAGAAGATCGGGGCGCTGCTGCCGCCCGCGGTCAAATGGAAGTCGTTCTTCAACCGCCAGGCCAGGAACCCGCATTACTTGAGGGAGGGCGACGTCATCACGGCAACCATCGCCACCCCCGACGGGCGGATCGACCTCGGCGAGCAGCGCACTCCGGTCGCGTACGCGCAAGCGCAGGCGTGATGAACCCCGACGCCCCGCCCCCGCCGTGATCATCGGCCCGGACCCGGTGGGGAGCACGGCCGCTCTACCGCTCGCCCGGCGCGGCGTGCGCGGCGTCGTCCTGGAACGCCACCAAAACGTGCACCCGCTGCCGCGCGCCGTGGCCGGCGACGGCCTCCTCAAGGACACCCTCGCCCGGGCTCACCTGTCGTGCACCACACACCATCCGATACAGCCGTCCCCGATTCCGATCCAGCCCCCACTCCCCGCCAAGGAGCACCACCTGATGACCACCCCGCACGGCACGCCGCACCCCGCAGCCTCCACCCCGTTCTGGACACCCGACCCGGCCTCGGCGGCCGACAGCCGCATCGCCCACTTCGCCCGCCACCACGGCCACGACCCGCTCGACTACGCGGCCCTGCACACCTGGTCCGTCACCGACCTCGAAGGATTCTGGGCGGCTGTCTGGGACTACTTCGGCATCGAGGCGGACACCCCGTACGAGAAGGTGCTCGGGGAGGAGCGGATGCCAGGCGCCCGCTGGTTCACCGGCGCCACTCTCAACTACACCCACCACGCGCTGCGCCGGCTGCGTCCCGACGCGGCGGCGATCGTCGCTCTCGACGAGAAGGGCGCGAGCTACGAGGTGACGGGCGACGAGCTGCGCGCCCAGGTCGCCTCGGTCGCCGGCACGCTGCGCGACCTCGGTGTGCGTCAGGGTGACCGTGTCGTCGGCTATCTCCCCAATACCCCGCACGCCGTCGTCGCCTTCCTGGCCACCGCGAGTCTGGGCGCCATCTGGTCCGTCTGTGGCCAGGACTACGCTCCCCAGGCCGCCGCCGACCGCTTCGCCCAGCTCGAACCCACCGTCCTGATCGCTGCCGACGGCTACCTCTTCAACGGCGCCACGTACGACCGCCGCGAGGCCACCCACGAACTGGCCCACGCCCTTCCCACTCTCAAAGCCACCCTCCTGGTGGACCGCATGGGCCTGTCCTGGACCGCGTCCGCGTTCCCGGCGGCCACCGTCACCTGGCAGGAGGCGACCGCGCGCACCGAGCAACTGCACTGCGCCGCCGTACCGTTCGACCACCCCTTGTGGGTCGTCTTCTCCTCCGGTACCACCGGACTGCCCAAGGGCATCGTCCACGGCCACGGCGGCGTCCTGCTCGAGCACCTCAAGACCCTCGGTCTGCACTCCGACCTAGGCCTCGGCGACCGCCTGCTGTGGTACACCACCACCCACTGGATGATGTGGAACCTGGTCGTCTCCGCCCTCCTGACCGGTGCCACCACCTGCACGTACGACGGCAGTCCCGCCCCGCACGCCCGCCCCGACGTGCTGTGGGAGCTGGCGGCCCGCCACCGCGTCACGGTCTTCGGCACCAGCCCCCAATACCTGCTCGGCATGGCCAAGTTCGGCATCACGCCCTCCGTGCACGACCTCTCGTCGATCCGTGCCATCGGCTGCACCGGCTCCGCGCTGCCCGCGTCCGCGTACCCATGGGTGCGTGAACACGTGGGTGATCAAGTGCAGTTGGCGTCCTCCAGCGGAGGTACGGATGTCGTGTCCGGCTTCGCGGGCAGCGCGCCGTCCACTCCGGTATGGGCAGGCGAGCTGTCCGTGCCGAACCTGGGCGTGGCGCTCGCCGCGTACGACCCGGAGGGCAATCCGGTCGTCGACGAGGTCGGCGAGCTGGTCGTCACCCGCCCCATGCCGTCCATGCCGCTGCGCTTCTGGAACGACCCGGACGGCGCCCGCTACCGCGACGCCTACTTCACCACCTACCCCGACGTCTGGCGCCACGGCGACTGGATCACGATCACCTCCCACGGCTCGGTGATCGTGCACGGCCGCTCCGACTCCACCCTCAACCGCAACGGCGTACGCCTGGGCAGCGCCGACATCCACGACGTCGTCGAGCGTCTCCCGCAGGTCACCGAAGCGCTGGTCATCGGCGCCGAGGAACCCGAAGGCGGATACTGGATGCCCCTGTTCGTCGTCCTTGCCGAGGGGGCCACCCTGGACGACACCCTGCGCGAGACGATCCGCCAGGCCATACGCACCGGGGCCTCACCCCGCCACATCCCCGACGAGATCCACCAGGTGCCCGGCATCCCGCACACCCGCACCGGCAAGAAGCTCGAAGTCCCCGTCAAGCGACTGCTCCAAGGAGACCCGGCCGCACAGGTCATCAACCCCGGAGCCGTCGACAACCCTGAACTCATCGCGTTCTACGCCGGGTTGGGCGCCGACCGTCAGCGGCAGCGTGCCATTCGGGCGGCAACCGCATAAGGACGGCAGGGCGTCGCGGGGACTGCGGAAGGCCCGCCTCCTTCGACGTGATCTCCGTGCTCTCCGCGACAGTGGCCGGGACTTCTTCGCTCCGCGTGTGCCGTCCCGGCGACCGCGGCCCCGCCCCGTGCCCGCGACGGCCCACCGCGATCCGCGGTGGGCCTGCCGCGTCCGGGCGGTGGAACGGGTGACCGTCAGGAGACGGTGAAAGGACGTGAGACACCGGTGAACGGGGTGATCACTCCCGTGACGCCGTCCTTCGCGTCGCCGTGGTGGTCGATCCGGTACGTGCCCGGCGGGGTGCCGGGCGGGATGTCCCAGGTGATGGTCGCGGTGGACTCTCCGGTCAGGGCGTTGGTGCGCTGCCAGCGGTACTTCGTCTGCCAGTCGCTGTCGTCGAGGTGCCGCGTCCAGACACCGTCCTTGAGCCGCTGGACCTCCAGGAACGTGCCGCGCCGGCGCAGATTGTTCTTGGGGTGTCCGGTGACGAAGACCACGGTCACCGCCTGGCCCGCCCGGTAGCCGGCCGCCGCGTCGGTGAGCACCTGGCCGTAGGACCGCAGCAGGCCGGGGCTGTCCATGATGACGCCGGGCTGGATGTTCAGCGTGCCGATGGCGGGGTCGGGCGGCAGCTCGCCGAGCGGGAGGGTGACGCCGTTGCGCAGCGCGGAAGCCAGCTTGGCGAACTCCTGCTGATAGGCGGGCGTGGTGTACTTGCCGAACAGTGTGGAGGCGCCCTCGTAATGCTGGCCCTCGTACTCCTCGGGTGTGGTGACGTACTGGCTGTAGCCATTGGTGTAGCCCTGCATCAGTACGTTCTCCAGGGGAACACCGAGTTCCTCGGCCACGGTCCGGCGGATGCGGAGTCCGGCGACGATGGTGTACTCGGCGGGGCCGCCGATCAGGTAGAGCTGGCCGATCTTGAGCAGCTGCAGGGGCAGGACGTCGGGTGTCGCCTGGAGCAGTCCGCTGGGGACGACCGAGGTCTTGGGGGCCTGCTCGTCGGCGAGCCACTGCGGGACCGCGGAGTCGATCTGCTCGATCAGCGGCGCGAGCGGAGACGGTGTGCCTTCGAACAGTCCGGGGATGCCCGGCCCGTCCTCGATACTGCCGGCCAGAGTGGACAGACCGATGACGCCCGAACTGGTGTGATGGGTCTGGCCGTCGGGGGTATAGCGGCCGTCGACCTGGATCTGGGACATGTCGACGTAGCGGAGCCGGGAATCGATGCCGCCGCTGATCGGGGTGGCGGCATGGGCGTGGATCTGCTGCGCGGTGACGCACTGGCGCAGACCGATGATCCGGGTGTTCTCGAACTCGTCCTCGGTGGGGCCGGACCCGGGCCTGAGATTGAGGTTGGGCGACATGTCGCCGGCGTTGGTCTGCGGAAAGGCGGCCACGAAGCCGGGCGTGTCGTCGAGGTAGCGCACCCCGGCTGTGCCGTGCTCCCACGTATAGGAGGCGTAGCCCTTGTTGTCGCCGCTGATCAGCGTGTTGGTGTTGGTCATGGAGGTGCCGTGGGTGGAGAACCAGCTGATCGCGCCGACGTCGGTGTGGCCCTGGCGGAAGCGCAGCACGGTCATCGCGGGGTCGATCCCGAGAGGATAGACGTCCTTGTCCGCCTGGGGGTTGAGCTCGAAGGCGGGACGGGAGCGATTGACGCTCGCATCGGTGAGCTCACCGCGGCCGAGGGTGATGGTGCCGGGTTTGAGATCGTCGTGGGCAGCGCTGATCGCCTCGACGATGCCGGAGACCACGGCGTCGAAGTTCTGCTGCTGGAAGCCGCCGATCGACAGGTTGTAGGCGAGGTCGTGGGCACACCCGCCCGGCCCCGAGTGGGTGTGGGTGGCGCTGAGGGAGACGTTCTGCTCGGTGTAGGTGGTGTCGTGCGTGGCGGCCAGGCGGGCCAGTACTTCATGGAAGACGGCGAACGGCAGAAGGCCTTGGTCGGTGTTGCACCAGGCGATGCGGTTGCCGCTTGCGGGGTCGACGATGACGAACGCCCGTGCCCGCAGCCGCTGGTGGATGCCGCTGGTCTGCTGACCGATCGCGGAGTAGCCCATCATGCCGCTCTCGGCCGCGGCCCCGGTGATGTCGGAGATCCCGCGGCCGACCAGGTACGGGGCGGGTTTGTCAGCAGCAGCCTGGCCGGTGCCGAGCGCGAGGCCGCCGGCGACCGCGGCCATCAGCTGAAGTCCTTGTCTGCGTGTGAACGCTGGCGTTTCCACGTTTCCTGCCTTCGCGTCGATGGGGCTCGGGACATGACTTGGACGACCGCAGGTTCACGATCGATGAAGCGTGACTTTCAGAAGGCGCCGCTCTCCTCGCGGAACGGGACACATGTGACGGGCCCCGCTCCGCGATCGTCACCAGCCCCGCATGCCGTCGACCGGATGGAGGGTGTCGTGGAGCGCCACGGCTGTATCGACACGGGCGGGGCGCACCCGGACGAGGTCGTCGACGGCCGGTGGGTGTCGAGCACCTCGCCGGCCGGCAGGAGGTCCTCGCCGAGGCCGCCATGGTCTCCGCCTCGCGGATCGTCGTGCACGGGAAGCCTCGGTGCCCGATGGCGTACTGGAGCCGCGCAAGGCTCGTGCACGTGTCTGCCGTGACGTCAGGTCCGAGGACTCGGCGCAGGCGAGCGGTGGTGAAGATTCCCTGCGGGGCGAGCCGCGACCGGACCGCCGCGGCCGCACTGCTCGTGGCATCGGCGAGTTCGTCGGCCGGCCGCGGCCGCAGGGCCGGGCCTGGAGGTCTCGTCGCCGGCCCCGTTGGTCCGAGTACCGCTGCGGCTCATGTTCCGGCTCACCCTTCCCCTGCCCGGGCCGAGAGGTCCTTGGGGTTCGGCTGCCGCTGCTCCAGGGTCGGCGCTCCGGCCTCGCCTCTGGCGAACCGTGGCCGCAGTCCGGCGAGCCACCACACCGCGGCGAGCGCCAGCCCACCGAGCACGTAGTAGTTCGCTCTGCGGAACTCGTCCGGCAGCGTCAGCGTCAGGACCACGGCGACGAGATAGACGAGGGCGGCGGCGAACACCACACCGGCGAAGCGGCCCAGGTCGAAAGCCCCCTCGACGGTTTCCAGCCGCCGCCGCTTGTAGCCGTAGGCGAGTACGACCAGCAGGTAGACGAGATACGGCAACACCGCCGTGGCGCCGACGAGCGTGCCGAAGGCGTTCGAGCTGTTGTAGCCGAAGACCACGACAGCGACGTTGAGCGCGTACGCCACAAGGAGCGCGGGGACCGGGGTCTTCGTCGTGGGATTGACCCGCCTCAGCAGCGCCGAGCCAGGCAGCATGTTGTCGCGGGCCATCGCGAAAAGCAGGCGTGCGACGACCGCGGCGGAGACCACCATCAACGCGAACATCGCGAACACGACCACACCGACGAACGCCCGCGCGAAGCCCTCACCGAGCCAGTACTGGAACACAGCGGGCAGACCTCCCGCGGCGAGCACCTCGTCGCTGGGGATGGCGACGGTGAAACCGATCAGCACCAGCATGCCCAGGACCACCGAGACCACGACACTGCCGAGGATCGCGCGGGGCAAGGAGCGCTTGGCGTCGACGGCCTCCTCGGCGACATCGGCGGCCGCCTCGAACCCCGCCAGAGTGTAGACACCCACGAGCGACGCCAGCGCGATCGCGTACCCGTACGAGTGGTCGGGCAGGTGATGATGCTCGGTGAGGTAGCCGATGCCGTGGTCCGAGTCCTTGGTTCCCGCGACCCAGAGGAAGAACAGCAGCAGAGCGAGCACGACCGTGCCGATGATCTCCGCCAGCACGGCGATGTTGTTGATCCGGGCGGCCAGCTGCACGCTGATGACGTTGACGAGGTACGCCGCCGTGAGCACCAGCAGCGCGATGAAGAGCGTCAGGCGCGGCGAGGCGCCGTCGATCCCCAGGACGTACTCGGTGAGCGGTGCGACCGCGAGATAGACGATGCCGGGCACGCCCACGGCGGCGTACAGGATGCCCAGGGCGCCGATGAACCAGCCGTAGCCCGGCCCGACAAGCCGTGCGCCCCACTGGTAGCCGGCGCCTGCCAGCGGAATCCGCGTGCCCAGTTCGGAGATCACCAGGGCGACCAGCAGCTGCCCGGCACCCACCGCCGGCCAGATCCAGATGCTGACAGGACCCAGGTGGGTGATCCCGAAGGTGAAGTTGAGGAAGACGCCGGTGGCGATCGACATGATGGAGAAGGAGACGGAGAACAACGAGAACCAGCTCAGTGAGCGGTGCAGTTCCTGCCGGTACCCGAACTCGCTGACCGTCCGCTCGTCTTCCGTGGGCAGCTCCTGAGGCCCGGACCCGCTCATCGGGCGCCCTCCGCCTCTGCGGCACCGAGCGCGGAGGAGACGACCCCGTCGAGCGCGGCCCCGTAGGGCGGGAACATCACCTCGATCAGGTCGTCCCGGCCACGCCTGACGACGCCCCGCGGGTTCGAGAACTCCCGGAACCCGTCCACACCGTGGTGGCGGCCGTGCCCGCTGTGCCCGATCCCGCCGAACCCGAGGGCCGGCACGGCCCCCTGCACCGCGCAGGTGTTGACGCACGCCCCTCCGGAGACGGTCGTGGCCAGGATCCGTTCCGCAACGTCACCGTTCTGCGCGAAGACGTACAGCCCTAGGGGCCGCTCACCGTGGTTGACGTAGGAGACGGCGTCCTCGATCCCGTCGTAGGACTTGATCGGCAGGATCGGGCCGAAGATCTCCTCGCGCATCAGAGCCAGATCGGCGGGCGGGTCGACCACCAGCGTCAGCGGCATCCGGCGGGTGGCCATGTCAGGACCGGAACCGTCGACCTGCACCACCTCCACGCCCCGCGCCTTCGCCTCCTCGACCAGACCGATGAGCCGCTTCAGGTGGCGTTCGGTGATGATGCCCGTACAGTCCGGCGAGGAGGCGAACCCCGGCACCCGCTCCCGCATGTGCGCCTTCACCAGCTCGACGAACCGGGCCATGTCCCTGCTGGGCACCAGGCAGTAGTCCACCGTGATGCACATCTGCCCACTCTTGACCAATTTCGTCCCGACGATCTGCGCGACGGTGTCTGCGGTGACGCTGTCCGTGTGCACGATCGCGGGACACTTGCCGCCGAGCTCGAGGGTCGTCGGCACCAGGTTCTCGGCAGCCGCACGGGCGACCAGGCGCCCGACCTCGGGGTTTCCCGTGTACAGCAGGTGGTCCCAGGGCAGGGTCGGGAACTCCCGGGCCAGCTCCAGGCCGCCGGTGACGACAGCGACCTGCTCCGGGTCGAAGACCTCGGCCACCATCTCGCGCAGCAGGGCCGAGCACGCGGGGGTGTACTCCGACGGCTTGATGACCACCCGGTTTCCCGCGGCGAGCATGTCGGTGAGGGGGCCGAGCGAGAGATCGAACGGGAAGTTCCAGGGCGAGATCAGGCCGATGACGCCTTTGGGCTGGTACACCATGTCGGCCTGAGCGGTTCCCAGGAGCCCGGGGCCGACGGGGCGGGGCTCCGGTGCCATCCACTCCTCAAGGTGCTCGGCGGCGAAGACGGCCCGCCCCGCCACGCCCAGGACTTCGACGAGATCGGCGAACCCCTCGGGGTGCACGGCGAAGTCCGCCGACAGAGCCTCCCGGATCTGCTGCCGGTGCCCGGTGATCACATCGGCCAGTGCCATCAGGCTCCGGCGCCGCTGGTCGGCCTCCGGCGCGGAACCCCGTCGCACGGCAGCCCGCTGTGCGGCGAACACGGCGTGCAGCTCGGCGATGGCCGCGGTGTCCTTCGGGCTGCGGCCCGTGCCGTCACCAGGGCCGGCGGTTGTGGTGTAGGTCATCACTCTCCCCATGGCGCTCATCGCGGATGGCCCATGGTGGCGGCGAGCTGGGTGTGAGGTGAAACACTATTCTCGGCAGGATCTACAATCCCGGGGTTGTGGATATGAACCTGCGTCGACTGCGGTCCTTCGTCGTGTTGGCCGAGGAACTACATTTCACCCGCGCGGCGGCGAAGCTCTTCGTCGCCCAGCAGTCGCTGAGCAAGCAGATCTCCCAGTTGGAAGCCGAACTCGGGACGCCCTTGCTGCACCGCACCTCCCGCAGGGTGGAACTCACCCCCGCCGGGAAGGTGTTCCTGGCCGCTGCCGAGGAGGTGCTGGCCCGCTTCGACCGGGGCGTGGCCGAAGCGCGGAAGGTCGGACAAGGGGAGCAGGCCACTGTGCGGGTGGGCTTCATCGTCGGCGCCGCACTTGAGCTGACCACGCACATCCTGGCCGAATTCACCGGACGCCATCCCGGCGTGCGGGTCGAGCTCCACGAGTTCGGCTTCGACGACCCCTCAGCGGGCCTGGCCGGCGGGCACACCGACGTTGCGTTCATCCGGCTTCCCAGCTCCACCTACGGCCTTGTGGCCACTCCTTTGTTCACCGAGCCCTGCGTCGTCGGGGTGAGCGCGGCACACCCCATGAGCTGTCGTGACAGCGTCCGCGTGTCGGAGCTTCTCGATGAACCGCTTGCCATCGGCCGCACGGACGACAGCGTCTGGCGCGACTTCTGGACTCTGGCCGGCTACCGCGGCGGCAGACGTGCGAGGAACCTCGTGGAGACCCACTCCCAGAGCGAGGAAGTGGAAGTCGTCGCCGCCGGGATGGCCTGCAGCATCACCCCGGCGGCGGCACGCCGCTACTCGCCCCACCCGGGAGTCCGGTTCATCACGATCGGCGATCACCCCGGAACGATCGTCGCCGTGGCGCTTCGCTCCAGCCGGAGGAATCCGCTTGCCGCCTCGTTCGTGGACGCCGCGGTGACGGTCCGCGATCGCGAAACGCGGATCCTTCATACGATCCAGGCCGCTCCCGGAGCCGGCTGACCGTACCCGCCGGCGGGGGAGGACCGGGTGAACCCTTTCCCCGTGCCGGTTCCGCAGGGCGCCTGGTGGTGGGGGGAGGGGCCGAGAACCGCGGGTTCGGGATCAGCCGGGCCGCAGGGTGGCGGCCGCGGCGCGGATGAAGGCCATGGCGGTCTCCAGGTCTCCCGGATCGGACTGATGGTTCAGTTCGCTGATCACACTCGCCACCGTGGCCGCCAGGATGCGCGGAGCGAAGTCGTCGGGGCGCCACCCCTGTTCTTCGGCGAGAAGCCGTGCCCCGTCCTGGACGACATCGGTCAGCCGGCCTCGGCAAAGCCCCTTGAGCTGGGGGTTGGCCTGGAGCATCTGATCGTAGAGCTCATCGAACTTGTCCTGGGAATCAGCCTGTTCGCGCAGCCACTGTTCCACGGTGTCCAGGATGCCCTGGCCCGTGGGCCTGGCGTGCAGGGCCGAGGCGAGCTGCTCGACGAACGTGTTGAAGTGCTCCATCGCGAGCTCGAGCTTGGTCGGGAAGTACAGCGTCACCGTGCGCGGTGAGACCTCGGCCGCCTCGGCGATGTCCGCGATGCTCGTGGCGTCGAAGCCCTGCTTGGCGAACAGCTCGTAAGCGGCGGTGAGGATCGCTTCCCTGCGCCGCGCCTTGCTGCGTTCCCTGAGGGTGTCACCAGTCATGCCTGCAAGTTTACCACTGGTAGCGAATCTACAGTCGACTGCAAAAATGCGTTACTGTGTAATCCGTGGTGGAGGTGTACCGCTCTGTCCCTCCACCACGCTTCTGCCCCCTGACTTCCCCTTGATCAGGGCCTCGACCGGTTAGGAATGCTTCGATGGCCTCACGCCTGTACGCCTGGGCGCGCTGGATGGTTCGCCGCCGCCGCTGGGTGATCGCGACCTGGATACTCCTGCTTGCCGTCGTCGGCGGCCTGGGAGTGACCCTGAACGGAAAGACGTCCACGCAGTTCACCATCCCGGGCGTCGAAGCCCAGCAGGCCCAGGACCTCCTCAAGGAGAAGTTCCCCCCTGCCGCGGGCGGTGTCGTACGCATCGTGGTCGCTGCTCCCGAGGGGAAGACGATCACGGACCCGGCGCAGCAGAAGGCGCTCGACAGCGTCCTGCGCGAGGCGGCGACCGTGGAAGGCGTCATCGACGTCTCCCGGCCCACCGAGGTCGGCTCGGTATCGGCCGACCGGACCATCGCCTACTCCGACGTCCGGTTCAAGGACGAAGCCCCTGAGGTGACGGAGGAGGCCAAGGAGGAACTCGCCACCACGGTCGAGCCGCTCCGCGACGCGGGCATGCAGGTCGAGCTGGGCGGCTCCGCCATGCTCCCGCAGACCGAAGCGGGAGGGCCGGCCGAACTCGTCGGTGTCGTCATCGCCTTCGTCGTCCTCGCCGTCGCACTCGGCTCCGTCGTCGCGGCCGGACTGCCTCTGCTGACCGCCCTGATCGGCGTCGCTGTCGGCCTGCTGGGCACGATGTTCGTCTCCGGCTTCGTGGAGATGACGGGCACCGCGACCGTCCTGGCCCTGATGATCGGTCTCGCCGTCGGCATCGACTACGCGCTGTTCGTCATCTCCCGGCACCGCGAACAGCTCGCCGACCCCGACACCGACTGGGAGGAGTCGATCGCGCGCGCCACCGCCACAGCCGGCAGCGCCGTCGTCTTCGCCGGCGCAACGGTCGTCATCGCGCTCGCCGCCCTGGCCATCACCGGCATCCCGTTCCTCACCATCATGGGCCTCGCCGGCGCCGGAACGGTCCTGATCGCCGTCCTGGTCGCCATCAGCCTCCTGCCGGCCGTCCTCGGAGTCTTCGGCGAACGGATGCGCCCGCGCCGCCCCAAGAAGGCCAAGCGCAGCAACCGCGCCCCCGGCTCCTGGGGCCTGGCCTGGGCCCGCGGTGTCACCCGCACCCCCGCCGTCGTCCTGGTCGCCGGAATCCTGGGCCTGCTCTTCCTCGCCCTCCCCGCCCGGGACCTGCGCCTCGGCCTGCCCAGCTACGCAGCCCAGCCCGAAGCCAGCACCCAGCACAAGAGCTACGACCTGCTCAGCGAGGGCTTCGGACCCGGTTTCAACGCCACCCTCATCACCGTCGTCGACACCGAACACATCCCGCAGGACCAGCGGCAGAACGCCGTGACCCAGCTGCGCGGCACACTGGTCGCCGACAAGAACGTGGCCGCCGTCTCGCCGCCCGTGCCCAGCCGCTCCGGCGACGTCGTGGTCATGGCCGTGATGCCGAAGTCGAGCCCTGACGCGGAGGCCACCACGGACCTGGTCCACCGCATGCGGGACCAGGCGCCCAAGGTCACCGACGCGGGCGGAGCCCTCTACGTCACCGGTCAGACGGCCATGGCGATCGACGTCGCCGACAAGCTCGGAGAGGCCCTGCCCCTGTTCATCGGTGTCATCGTCCTTCTCGCTCTCGTCCTGCTGGCCATCGCCTTCCGGTCGATCCTGGTGCCCCTCAAGGCGGCACTCGGATTCCTGCTCTCGGTCGGCGCAAGCCTGGGCGCCTCGGTCTGGGTCTTCCAGCAGGGCCACCTGAACGGCCTGCTCGACGTGTCGGCCGTCGGACCGGTCACCAGCTTCCTGCCGATCCTGCTCACCGGCGTGCTCTTCGGGCTCGCCATGGACTACGAGGTCTTCCTCGTCAGCCGGATGCGCGAGCACTACGAGCACACCAAGGACGCGGCCGAGGCGATCGCCCAGGGCGTCTCCAGCAGCGCCAGGGTCGTCGTGGCCGCAGCGCTGATCATGGTCGCGGTCTTCGGAGGCTTCATCTTCAACGAGGACCCGATCGTCAAGGCCATCGGATTCTCACTCGCCTTCGGTGTCTTCATCGACGCCTTCGTCGTCCGCATGACGCTCGTGCCGGCCGCCATGGCCCTGCTCGGGCGGCGCGCGTGGAGCATGCCCCGCTGGCTCGACCGACTGCTCCCGGACGTCGACATCGAAGGCGCGCGCCTGCCCGCCGCGGCCCCGATGGACCAGCCCACGCATCTGCGGGCCGAGGAGAAGACCCCGCACCGGAAGGCGGCCACCCGGGGCTGAGAAGCCCACGCCGAACTCCGAAGCGGCCAGCGTTCGTGGGGGACGCCGACAGCTTCGGACCACACCCTGCACCTCCCCTGGGACAAGGAGGTGCAGGGTGTCTTTGCGCTCGGTCCGCCCTCCTCCATCCTGGACGTGACCACGACTCGCGGTGCGGCAGGGAACCGCCGCCACCCTCGGTCACACACTTCCGCCCCCTCCGCGGGACAGGGGGACCGCAGCGTTTTCGTCTCGACTCGGCCGAGCCCGGCAGACGCCCGCGGGCTCACCGCTGCGGACGCGAGAGGCGGTGGATCGCGACCTTTCCACACGGCGGAACCCGCTCTCCTCCGAACACCCCGCCGGCCACCTCATTGCCGAGCCGGGCAAACCCGCCCCGGAGACGAACCACTCCTCCAGAGTCCGCAGAAGACGAGACCGCTCCGCCGCCGGTAGGTCGAGCACCGGCCGGAGGGTCACCTTCACCAGCTGAGCCGCCTCCGCCGGCGCCGGAGCGACGACCATCGCCCGTGGATTGGCGTCGAACCGCACCACCCCCGGTCCGGTACCCGCCAGCCCGGACAAGGCCAGACGGGCGAAACGCAGAGCCTGCGGAGCGCCATCTTCTCGGCCGGCTCGGGGAGCTTCTCAAGCAGCGCCGCAGCCACCCCTGAAAGGTACATAGCCACAGCGCACCCTGGGTGTTTTGTTCCCAAGAGCAATCCATGACCGGCAGCGCTGTTCTCACGTCCATTGGGCGCGTCCGAATACAACGGCAAGATGTCTGCGATGTAAACATCTGGTGATTCCGTGTAACGGAGGCGGGTCATGGCCAATCTGGCAGGGTTCCTCGTGGAGACGGCTGCCCGGCAGCCCGAACGCCCCGCGCTGCGTCTGGGGGAGCGGGTGATCAGCTACGCGGAGCTGGACGAGCACAGTGCGCGTGCCGCCGCCCTGCTCCGGTCCGAGGGCGTCGAGCCGGGGGACCGGGTCGCCCTGATGCTGCCCAACGTCCCCGAGTTCGTCGTCCTGTACTACGGCATCCTCCGCGCCGGAGCGGTCGTCGTGCCGATGAACCCGCTCCTGAAGACCCGCGAGACGGAGTTCCATCTCGCCGACTCCGGCGCGGTACGGCTCTTCGAGTGGCACCAGGCACCGGGCGAGGGAGCCCAGGGTGCGGAGGCCGCGGGGGTGCGGCACACGGCCGTCGAGCCCGCGGCGTTCGCCGCCGCCCTGGCCGGGCACGAGCC